>QMPO01000177.1 GCA_003648625.1 Bacteroidota bacterium | reverse complement strand
CTGACGGTATTTATCCTGCAAATGATAATTATGCTGTTCAAGACGGTGTGGATCCAGGTCGAGCGATGTAAGAATACGGCGCTCCTGACCGGCCGGTTTACCGTTGGTTGCCCACGGATAACGTTCAATAACTTCGGCATCAGTCAATCGTTCTTTCTGGTCGAAAAGTTCCACTTTCTCCATCATCTGCCCTATGAGCCCGTCCGAAACGATCAACACCGGATTCCGGTATTTGAAGGCGAGTTCAAAACTCAGCGGAACAAAATCAGACATTTCCTGTACCGAAGACGGAGCCAGCACAATCAACCTGTAATCGCCATGTCCGCCACCTTTTACCGACTGAAAATAATCAGACTGTGCCGGTTGTATATCTCCCAAACCGGGACCACCCCTTACAACGTTCACTACCACACAAGGTATCTCTGCGCCTGCCAGATAGGAAAGTCCCTCCTGCATCAGGCTGATGCCCGGGCTGGACGAAGACGTCATCACCTTTTTTCCGGTACCACCGGCACCGTACAACATATTTATTGAGGCTATTTCACTTTCCGCCTGCAATACAACCATCCCCGTTCTGTCTTCAGGTCTCTCGGCCATTAAATATTCAACCACCTCCGACTGAGGTGTTATCGGGTAGCCAAAGTAAGCATCAGCACCAGCACGGATCGCAGCTTCAGCCAAAGCTTCATTACCCTTCATTAATCTTAATTCACCCATGTTTTTAATATTACTGATAATTACTCTGTTACTTTAATTCGATATACGGTAATCACGCCGTCAGGACAAACTACCGCACAATTGGTACAGCCCGTACAAGCTTCAGGATTTTCCATATAAGCATAATGGTAACCTTTACCGTTCACTTGACTGTGCAGTTCAAGAACATCAGTCGGGCATGCAGGAACACAGACTCCGCAGCCTTTACACCCTTCAATATTCACTACAACGGCTCCTCTAACTTTAGCCATACTTTTCTAATTTTTATAGAACAAATTTAATCGAAGGCGAAATTACAATTTTATGTAATAAGGCAGGGCTATGGATGCCGATTTTTATTAACCCATTGCTATTATTTATACATAATATAAATACGACCTGGCGAAACGGACAGGTTTCCTAAACAACAGCTTACTAATAACGTTCAGGTATGTTTTTACAAAGTAAGAATTCTGCTTGTATCCCGAAGTATTTGTTTCAGGTTTTTTCGGTTGTACTGCATGACCCATCTGGGGTGTGGGATGGCAATTATTTCATCAAAAAGAGCTAATTCGGTATTTATTTGCTGAAGATATTCATAGTTTTTTCCCTGTCCGAGGCAATAGCACTTTCTTGAATTGATGCCCAATCCAATTTGTTCTGCAAGGTTATGAATGATAAATGGTTTCAGGGCTCGTGTAAGCTCTGCTGAATCATAATAATTAAAATTCTTTCCATTTTTCATAAAACCCAGCGGACTGACAGCGCCAATAAAATAGTGCCTGTAAAAATGTTCCGGTCCGCCCATCTGTTCAATAAGCAGGTAAACAAACTCAGAAGATAATTCGGAGCGTTTTCGGAACTCATTGGGAATACCGCAATTTTCCTCCAGCCTGACCGGATCAGTAAATGGGATACCTGTTATCCCGGCACCAAACCGACCTGGGTTAATTCCGAAAATGATCCTCCTCCCCTCTTCGTCGTTGTAATATTTTTTGTAAAATGAAGCACATGCTTCCATCACAGCTTCTTCTTTATACGGATTCAGCACTTCTATTTCTTCAGGTAATGCTGCATCAATATGCAGTGAAAGGTAAAATTTCAATGTGCGTTCAGCGAAAGTCATCAGGGTGGTTTTCTTTCGGGTTTCCGTTAATTTACCGGATGATCTTCATGGAATTTCTTCAGGCGGTGTTCCAGGTCAGGGAATTGCTCTCTTTGCACAAGCGATGTGCATGCTCTTATTCCTTCCTTCCGCTCGCTGCCGGTAATCAACAACGAAATAGCACTGATACCATAATAAATCAGTTCATTCAACAGATCTTCTGCATTGTAACCGGGATAAGAGAAAGTAAAATAGAATCCATCGGCAATCGGCCTGTCCACATCCATATCATACACTATTTTAAAGCCATTGTCCGTAAACAGTTTCTTCATTATTTTGGCTTTTTCACCATACTCTTTTACCGATTCCGTCAGGTTAAGTTCTCCGTCATTCACAGCTTTCAGCATAGCCGCCAGAGCATACTGCGCCGAGTGGGTCACCCCCGAACTCAGCACATACATGCTACCGTACACCATGGCATAACCCAGATCATCCGATAAATAGTATCGTTTCAGGTCGGGAGCTTTTGTTGTAAACACTTTATCGGAGATTACCATCACCCCCACTCTTTGCCCGGCATAGCTGAACACTTTGGAACTTGATATCAGTAAAATCCAGTTGTCGGTGTAATTAGCCACTGTTGGCTGGTAAGGCGGCTCACCGGGCACAGAGTAATCGGTCCGGAAATCCATTCCGAAATATGCCAGGTCTTCGATCACGATCACATTGTATTTGGTAGCCAGTTCGCCGATGATCTGCAACTCCTGTTCGGTGAAACATATCCACGACGGATTGTTGGGATTGGAATACAAAATAGATGAAACCTTTCCTGTTTTCAGGTATGACTCCAGTTTATCCCTGAGTTTATCTCCCCTGTATTCGTAAATATCAAACGACATATAATCGTGGCCCAAAACCCTGCACTGTTGTTTATGTACCGGAAAGCCGGGATCAATGAATAAGGTACCTTCCCTTTCTTTATACATCCTGTTTACTGTCATGAAGGAGGCAAAACCACCTTGCATGGAGCCAACCGTAGGAATGCATCCCTGCTCGTCCACATCAATATCCAGAAAAAATTTCACAAACCGTTTAATCTCGTACTTCAACGGGGCAATGCCAAATATATCGGGATAAATGGCTGCCACACCCGCTTTAAGCGCTTCTATTTCAGCTTTTACACCTATCTTATTAGGGGGGAGACCGGGAACACCCATTTCCATACGTATGTATTTCTCCCCTGTTGCTTTCTCAATTTCATCAACTAACTTCTTTATTTCTCTGATAGATGCTTTTCCTACGGAATCAAATCCTCCCTCCTTTATTTTTCCGGAAACCATCTCCGAATTTATTGGTGTATTTCTCATCATTAAGCTAAGTTTTATCGTTATTAATTATTCTGTTCCCGTCAGTTTGTTTGTCGGTCATATCTGCCACTGCAAGGATAACCCCCAGCATAATGCCTAAAAAAGCAGCAAATAAAACCTGGTAATCGGGCTTGAGTAAAAACGTTATCGTATGAGCGGGAATCCAAAACAGCGGTATGGTTTTTTTAAACACAAAATTCCATTGAACCGACCAGTTCAAATTTACAAATATTTCCTTAAAACGGATTGGTGTTATCAGAGATTTAATGCTGCCGCCATTTGCCTGGATATGCATATCGGTAATCTTATGAAAAATCATCATAACCGGTGCATAGATGGTATTCAGTGCCACACTTGTAGCAAAGGCCACCCCTACTTTTTCTCCACTCAGACTGCCCGCCAGTATAGTTTGGGCATTTGCAACACCCATATACTCAAGAAAAGCCGGTGTTCCGACAGCAAAAATGACAAATGCTATTTTGATGGTCACCCCAATGATTCCCCAAACCACCATATGCGGAATAATACCGAAATTATTTATAAAATAATGACCGGTACGTATCCTGACCCCAATCAGCTCACCCAATGTAGCCAGTACAGCAAACTTGACGAAAGAGGTGATAAGCCCGTGCTCGTGGTTAAATGTTTTATAAAATGAAAATACCTGATCACTCAGAATAAACGGCAAAAAGAGCAGGACGACAAAAAGAATAAAATATATGTCTGCTCTTTTCATTTTGCTCTTTTTTACTTTTCGATTCGTATTCTGGCATCGATGGCCGTGATCTTATCCCCTTCGGCCAGCAGAGGATTCAGGTCCATTTCGGTAATTTCCGGTGCCAGTTCCACCAACAGCGAAAGCCGGCTAATGATATCGGCAAATTTCTGTTCGTCGATACCGGGTTTTCCACGCACACCCGTAAACAGCTTATATCCACGCAACTGTCTGACCTCATTCAGCACTTCCTTTTCCCCGGCAGGCGCCAATACCGAACGGACGTCTTTGAACACTTCGATAAAAATCCCCCCGAGGCCGAACATAATGATGTGCCCGAATTTAAGTTCCCTGGTTACACCGGCATACAATTCGTGTCCGCTCAGCATCGGTTGTACCAGCACACCGGAAGCATCATCAATGTTCATCATCCGGTCGAATTCGGAAAGCATACTCTCATCATCTTTAATATTCAGCGATACGCCTCCTACATCGGATTTATGGACAGGCCCCACCACTTTCATCACTACCGGATACTCCGTAGATGATAAGTTCTTTACTAATTCATTTTTGCTATAATAGGTTTGCTCATGCACCCGCGGCAGGCCGACAGCATCCAGCAGCACCTGAATATTCTCCGGCGACAGATAACCATTTTCTGCTTCGTCAATTACATCTCTTACTTTTTTTGTGTCCGGTGTAAAATCTTCCGGTTCTTTTTCAAAGGGTTTATGCGTGTAATACACCCGCGACAAAGCGATGGCCAGGTTCACCTCGTCAGGGAAATAAGCCCTGCCTTTGGACACGAAAGTTTCCACTTCGTCTTTGGCTGTCAGCGTGGAGGGCAACACCGGAAAGATAGGCTTTGAGGAAGTTCTTATCTTCTCTTCCAGCACATCGTACACATCGTAGATCTCAAACAATCCCGGTGTGCCGAATATTACGGCCATAGCGTCAATATTGTCAAACTTTCTATCAACATAATCAATGATTGTTCCCAGTTGCTCTGCTGTTCCGGTAGCTAAAAAATCGATCGGGTTGGCAACGGCCGAGCCCGGAAACAGTTTCTCTTTTAATTCATCAGCTTCTTTTCCTTCAATAGGCGGCACACTCAACCCCCAATTGGATAAAGTATCCGTCATCATCACTGCCGGACCACCGGCATGGGTGATCACCGCTATGTTTTTTCCTTTTAGTTCAGGATAGGTAAATACTGAGGCCACCGAAATCAGGTCTTCCCTTCCGAAGCACCTGACGATGCCCGCTTTTTTAAACAAGGCACTCACTGCATTATCAGGACTTGACAAAGCTCCCGTATGCGACGAGGCCGCACGACTTCCTGCCTCTGAAGTCCCTGCTTTTACCGCTGCAATGCGGCACCCCTTTTTTATAAGCGACGAGGCATGTTTCAACAACAAATCAGGTTTCTCGATCGACTCAAGGTAAAGCAGCTTGATTTTCGAATCAGTTTCCGGATCGAAACTTTCATCCATGTATTTCAGGACATCTTCAACACCCATCTGTGCCGAATTTCCGACAGAATAGACATTGGCAAATGTCAGCCCTTTTGGGATACCCGCTTCCATGATGAAACATGCTGTAGCACCCGAGCCGGAAATAAAATCACAACCGTTTTTATCAAGTTTCGGAATGGGTTTGGTAAACACGCCATGATACTGAGGTGTAAGCACACCCACACAGTTAGGCCCGATGAGCGAAGCACCCACTTCGTTCACCGTTTTCACAATGCGGTCTTCCAGTTTCTTTCCTTCTTCACTTTCTTCCGAAAAGCCTGCTGACAGGATGATGAACGCCCGTGTGTTTTTATTATAAGCCAGGTATTCTACCGTATCTGGTGCGTATTTGGCAGCAATGGCTATGATGGCGAGGTCTACATCGGGAAGTTTTTCGGGCGAGCGGTAACTTATAATCCCCTGCACTACGTCTTCTTTGGGATTAAGGACATAAAGTTTCCCGGAAAAGTCTCCTTCAATCAGGTTACGCAGAATACTCCCGCCGGGTTTATGGATATCGTTGGAACCACCTACAACAACAATACTTTCGGGATGGGTCAGTTGTTTTGTAATCATGGATGATCTGTTTGCCCGCAAAGTTAGTAATTCCTTTGGCGCAAAACGGATGTTAGAAAATTTAGAATCAATTAAAAAAGCAAAAAGGGTACATACTCTTTGCCGACGGGATAAGTCGCACAAAGGTCAATCCATCAACACATTAATGGCTACTACTCCCAGCCCCACATTAGCTACCAGAGCCGGGGAGGCATTTTGGATGAATAATGGGGGCTTTCCTGTCAGTGCTTCCATTTTTTCGGCATACCATTCGGCTGTTTTCAGGTTGCTGGCATGAGACATGGCGTATCCCCACACACGGCGATCTTTGAGTATCTTTTCAAACTCTTTCATCACCAGGCGCATTGACTGTTTCAGCGTGAACGGTTTCCCAAATGATTTGATGGTTCCTTCATTGGTCACAACAACCACCGG
>QMPO01000176.1 GCA_003648625.1 Bacteroidota bacterium | reverse complement strand
CTGCTCCGCTTCGTGGCAGCAATGAAATCAAGAAGCTAAGCTTGGGTTTTGGGTGTTTGTTCCCGCGCCCTTGTCGAAAACCATTAACAAAATATGTATGTAGAAAGCTTATCGGTTCTTTGTTTGGACGAGGGTTCGAATCCCTCCAGCTCCACAACGAAAAAAGCCGTACGGAGTGCCGGATATGAGCGGAAAACAGACCGGGCTTGTCCGAGTCTGTTTTAAAGCGAATGGCCGTGCGAGCGCAGCGAGTGGCTTTTTTCATTGTATCCCCCAAAACGGGATCAATGAAATTAATCCCTCTTGTTATCGGGTTAACGAATAATGATGGATATTTTAAATCACGAATCCGAAAAATCACTATTCACCAATCACTAATCATCAATCATAAACATCCGGTCCCGTAGTTCAATGGATAGAATGTGAGATTCCGGTTCTCATGATCTGGGTTCGAATCCCGGCGGGATCACAGATAGCCGCCCTTAAATGGGTGGCTTTCTTTATTTTAGGGGTTTTGTGAATTTTGATTTCTTCATAGCAAAAAATTATTTGTTAAACTTAATATTTTTGCCTGAAAACTCTAATTTAGAACTGTCCGGATTTTTGGGGGGAGACCACAGGGGAAGACCAAATACGCGGGTGTTTGAAGGAGGGACAACAGAGACCCGTAGTGTGGGCAAAAGAAAAGCTTCGGGTCAGATGGGGGTAAAATAATCCGTTAAATACTTCCTGTAATTACCGGTACTGAACAAGAATTGTTAACGAAAAGTTAATAAAAGTTCATTTGACATGCCTGAAAATTTGCATTTTAACAAAAAATCAGTATATTTGACCCATCTTACTCATTGTGCTGATTACGTAACTTTTTGATAATTAGCCGGTATAAAGAGATATGAAAAACAACAAAACGAGAAATCAAATCATTTCAGGTTATTACTATTGGGAGTATTTTCCTTTGTAGTAAAATTAGAACTGATAGTTAAATCATTTCGGTTTCTTTTCCCGTTTATCGTTTTTCGTAATTTATTTTGAAAGTTAAGTACTTTTAAATACAAGCAATTATGAAAAACATTTTACTATTTATTGTCGCAGTTTTGACTTTAGTCAGCTGCCAGAAACAAACTCCTGTTGAGGAGAAATCAGGCATTGACCTTGGCTACGGGTCTTTTAAGTATGGTGAAGTAGTTACTACCCTTTATGGCGGTCAAACTATTGATGTAGGTACTGTTACTGTTGGTATTGATGACGAAACAGATTATATCTATGTCAAATATGAAACAACGGATGGCTGGTATATCGCCGAAACGCATGTTTTTGTCGGTACGGATGGCAGTCAGATTCCGGTTAACAAACCGGGAAATCCTAAAATTGGCCATTTTCCCTATAGTACTACACATTCATACGGAGATGGAACTACTGTTGTAACATATCCAACAATTCCTTATGTGCCAGGTCAGGCATTTGTTGTTGCCACGCATGCTGTTGTTTATACACTGGATGGAGAAGAGGAAACAGCATGGAGCTGGAATGAAGAAGCTACAAGATTCTCAGGAAAACGCTGGGGATGGTTCCTCAATTTCAGCTATAATGGCGTTCCTCCTTCGGAAACATCCTACTTGTATATCACTCAGTATATTGATGGTGTACTGTATATCTACCAGATTAATCTGGCTACAGGCAGTGTTGAATTGATCTCTCAGGAGGAGTTTGATGCAGGAGTTGGTGGGACTATCGAAGGTGCAGGATGGGATCCGAACAGTAATATGTTTGTGTTCGTGTCCGGATCAGGTACAGAAATATGGGGGAGCAATTTTGATGAAGATACGCCAGCAGGTTTTATAGGAAATTTAGAAAGCATTGCCGTTGAGGGAACATTCCTTGGGAATACCTATTATTTTGTGGATGAAAACAACGAGATTTGGGCTGTTGTTTTTGATGCGGACATGCAGATATTAAGCCAGACAGTAATAGGTTCACTGGACGCTGGGATCTCCGTACTTGATATGGCCATAAGCCCGGACGGACAAAATCTATACTTCATTACCAATAATAATGGTGTTGCGGAAGTATGGGTGTATAATTTAAATGACGGAACAGCATCTATGTTATCGAATCTGGGTAATAGTCAATACCAGATTGCCTTTGATGAAGGGGGTGAATTGTATGCAATTGAGGAAACGGCAGAAGAAGATAATAGTGTTGTACATGACATAGATATGAACACTGGCGAATTGAATAATTCGACAGATATAAATGTTGATGTTGAGGATGTAACAACAGGACCCAAAATATAAACGGGTTTTAAAAGAGTATAAAGCGCTACAACAAGATAAAAATATAAAACCCCAAGCTGTCTCAAAAAAGGGTTTGCTTGTTGTAATTTTTCAGTACCGGGAGGTTTATTTAAAGACTCTTCCGGTGCTTTTTATTTAGGGGGTAACGAAACCAGGGCTTTTAGTGATTCTGCCAAGGCTTTTTTGAGATCTTCCGGGGCTGTGTTGTAGCCTTCCTGTCTTAGTGAGGTGACGAATTCTGCGTGATCTCTGCCCTTCCGGTAATCCGGTTCTTTAGAAGGATGTTTTAAATACCGGGATATAATTGCCACAGATCCGGAGATATTCAGAACGGCATGGTAAAAGACCGTTTTTTCTTTTCTGTAGATGGAAGACCCCAGGATTTTTTTAAAACCAATGGATATATCAGAGATTCCCTTCTGATGCACATCACTGATGCCGGATTTATGCAATGCGTCAATTATGGAATTATTGATTAATCTGAAATACTGATGCGTCTTCAACGGGTTTTCTACAGGTAATTTTACGGAAATCACCAGCATATCAGGCGAAAGCACGACAGCTTCGCCACCTGAAGGCCTTTTGTAGATTTCTACCCCATCTTCCGTGGCTTTTTCCATATACACCGAATCATCGGTAATCCGGTTGGATCGTCCAAGGACAATATAGGTCTTATCAGGTTGCCATACAGCATAGTCAGTCTGTTTATCCGAGTGTAGGATTGCATAGTCCGGTAGATTATATGACATTGCTTCTTTCACTAAGCTTGCCGGCTTACTTATGGATGGCTTTGTCAACAGCCTCAAAACCAGCTTCCATAAATACTTCTGAGATCGTTGGGTGTGCATGTACTGTATTGGCTACATCATAAATGGTAGATTCGAGTTGCATGTAAGCCGAAGCTTCAGCGATCATATCCGTTGCATGTGGCGCCACGATCTGTACACCCATAACTTCCCCGTATTTAGTGTCGGATAAAATGCGTACAAAACCTTCGTTGGTTCCTTCAGTCATGGCTTTGCCATTGGCCGACAGAGGAAACTCGCTGATCTTGTAGTCAACACCGTCGGCCTTCAGCTCCGGTTCGGTATAACCGATCTGGGCCATTTCAGGGATCGAGTACATATTGATCGGATATTTTTTCAGATCCAGTTTCTGACGTACACCTTTGATTTTATTGATTACATGTAACCCCTGTGCCGAGCCGATATGGGCAAAGCGGCTTTTTCCGTTTACATCGCCAACCGCATAAATATTATGTACAGATGTCTCGCAGTCTTCATCAGTCTTTAGAAAACCGTTTTCCTGATCAAAATTTACATCGGATGCTGGTAAGGTAGCTTTCCGGTGGCTGGCATTGATGAGCATGTTGCACTTGATGCTTTCTCCGTTGAGATCAATCATATGGTTAGCGTATGCTGCTAATGCGTCATCAAGCGTAGTGTTGTACACAATGTTAATTTTTTGCTTTTTGAAATTGCTTACAAGGTGATCGAATAAATACGGGTCAGCCAGAGGAATGAGTGTGTCAGTGGGAGAGATAAGGGTGACTTTTTTACCCAGAACACTGAATAGCTGTGCCAGCTCAACAGCAACGGCATCATAACCGGCAACAACAATATGTTCGGGAATTTCCCTGTCGGTAAACAGATCATTTACCTCCACAACAACTTCAGATGTATTTTCAGGTTTCGGTGATTTTGAACCGGTGGCAATGATGATGTTTCCGGCTTCCAGATTTCTGTTGTTCACAGTCACCGTATTTTCCGAGGTGATTTTCGCTTCGCCTTTAATGACCTCAACACCGTTCTTTTTCAATAAAAACTCCACACCTGAGGTCAGCCGGGTAACAATTACGTCGGCCCGTTTAACAGCTTTGGCATAGTTGAACGATAAACTCTTTTTATCAATGCCTTCAATACCGAATTTGGCCGCATCTTTGGAGATTTTCCGGTATAATTTGGCACTCTCGATGAGGGCTTTCGAAGGGATACACCCCCAGTTGAGGCACATGCCGCCGATTTTGCCTTTTTCAATGATGGCGGTTTTCAGACCTACTTGTCCGGCCCTGATGGCTGCCACATAACCGGCAGGCCCTGAGCCTATGATAATTACATCAAATTTCATGATAATTATTTTTAAATTCTTTAATCCATGATCAGGGTTACCGGGTCAGCCAGGTAGCCCATGACCGTATTCATAAAACGGCTTACTTCACCACCGTCAACAATCCGGTGATCGACCGTTAAAGATAACGGAAGAACCAGTCCGATGTCAAGCTGGTCGTTTTTTACGACTGCTTGTTTGCTGATACGCCCGATTCCAAGGATTGCTGCCTGCGGGTAATTGATCACAGGAACAGCGTATTTGCCACCAATAGATCCGTAACTTGTAATAGTAAATGTACCGTCTTTAAAGTTGTCCATACTTAGTTTGCCTTCGCGGGCTTTTTCCGAAATAGTCTGAATTTCCAGAGCAATTTCTCTAATGCTGAGTTTGTCAGCATTTCTGATCACCGGAACAACCAGCCCTTTCTCTGTATCTACAGCAAGTCCGATGTTGTAATACTTCTTGTACAACATTTTGTCGTTTTCTGTGTCCATCTCCGAGTTTAACGCCTTATGTTTTTTCAAGGCATAAGTCACAGCTTTGACAATGAACGCCAGGTAGGTGAGTTTGATGCCTTCGCCGGTATAACGTTCTTTATACTGTTTCCTGACCCTGTCCAACTCACTGATCTCTACGTCATCAAACAGCGACATATGGGCTGCATTGTGTTTGCTGCGGATCATGTTTTTGGCAATGGTCTTCCTCATCTGGCTCAGCGGTTCCACTTCCACAAGCTTGCTTTCCGCAGCCGGTGTGTTCTGAGATACTGTACCGGTAGATTTAGTGCTGTTTTCGGCATGCTGCAGAACATCATCTTTAGTTACTCTGCCCGCGGGTCCGGTCCCTTGAACCTGGTTAATATCAACGCCCATGTCTTTGGCCATTGCTCGTGCTACCGGCGTAGCCAAAATCTTCTTCTTTGTTGTATCTTTTATTGCTTCTATCTCGCTAATGCCTTCGGTGCTGCCTGATAATACGGCACTGTTTCCGGCAATCTCCAGTGTGCCTACAACACCGGCTCCTTCTTCTTTGACGGCTTCCAGGTCAGAACCTTTTTCTACTTCTTTTACCGCTTCTTCTCCGGCAACACCTTCTATCTCAATTTCCACCAGGGCGTCACCTACGCGGATGCTCTCTCCTTCTTTGCCAAATAAAGCGCTGATGGTTCCTGACTTCGGGGAAGGAATTTCTGCCACAACCTTATCGGTTTCCATAGTTACCAGCAGGTCGCCGGCTTCTACTTTCTGACCTTTTTTCACTAACCATTCAACGATGGTGCCTTCTTCGAGACCTTCACCGATATCCGGAAAGTTAAATATATACTTCATGATCTAATATTTTACTGTTTTTTCCATTTCATAAAAAATCTTCTCTGCCGACTGCATGTAGTGGTGTTCCCCTTTAGGCAAAGGGACAATGGTGTCGAACCCTGTAACCCTTTTGGGTGGAGCTTCGAGGTACAGAAAAGCGTCTTCATTGATGATTTGTGTAATCTCGGAGGCAACGCCAAAACTTCGCGGGCCTTCGGTAACCGTCAGGATACGCCCGGTTTTTTTCACCGATGCTGCCAATGTGTCTCTGTCTATAGGGTAGATAGACCTCAGGTCGATCAATTCAACCGAAATGCCTGCCTCTTTAGCCAGAACCATTGCTTTTTGAACTTCCCTGATCATGGCGCCGTAAGCTACCACGGTAAGGTCTGTTCCCGGTGAAATCACCTGGGCCTTACCCAAAGGGATTTTAAACTTCTCCTCCGGAACCTCTTGTTTAATAGCCCGGTAGATACGTTTCGGTTCCATGTAAATTACCGTATCGTTACTTTCGATAGCCGCAATCAACAATCCTTTGGCATCGTGTGGTGTGGATGGAATGACCACTTTCAGTCCGGGAATATGCCCGAACAGTGTTTCCATACTTTCCGAGTGATGCTCCAGGGCGTTAATACCCCCACCGTAAGGCATCCTTATGACCATAGGCGTTGTGAATTTACCTCTGG
>QMPO01000175.1 GCA_003648625.1 Bacteroidota bacterium | reverse complement strand
CTATAAGTGTCGTATTCCCAACAATTTAAGTGAATAACATTTCCAACAATAACATCTTCGATATACCACCATTCATCATATACTATATTAGAAGTGCAATACTGATTGAGGGTGTGATATGATACTAAATTATCATTGCCGGGGTTTTCATCAGCGCCACCATTTGGGTTTTCAGTCCAAACCTCTATATCGTAAAACCCTTCACCGGTAAAATCAAAAGTTCCGATATTTATATTCTCAGCCGTGCCAGCCTGGGTTAAAGAGCCGGACCAGTTGTATGTATTTATTGCACCATCGTTTACTTTCCATTTAATAGTTGCAGAAGTAATGGTTGTTATACCAAAATTTCTCATTGAAACTTCTACATTTTGGTTTCCGGCATTGTAAAATATCCTTTCAGGGTTTGTAAGGTTTGTAATTCCAATATCCAAAGAAGCCGGGGCCTCATATATGAATGTTAAACCTGATTGGGGAATAAATCCTTTCATAAAGGCAACTTTATCATTATTATTGGTTCCTAAAAGAGAGTTTTTCCATTTATATCGGATATGTCCGAAATATGTTTTGCGATTGTTAAAATCGGAGTTTGAATTGCCCCGCAAGCCAATTTGTGGTATTGTCCAGTAACTGTTCATATAGTTGGATGGAGCAACACAATTACCATAAATAAACTCAATTCTGTTGCTTGTTTCATACAGCTTTATTTGAAAATTCAATATATCATCTACAGCATTATCATTATCCCGCATGTAATTTTTCCATTGAACAGTAAAAACCCTGTTAGGGGCAGTGCCGCTCATAAGGGTCATCAGTTCACCATCGGGCCGTGAACGGAGGTTGCAACCGAAAGCAGATATTACATTGTTACTGCCAGCAGCATCACTTATCGGGTATCTCTCAATTTCATTAACCGAACTCCCCATTGCAATAAACCCGTTTGATTGAATACTAATTTGCGTATAGTCGGCGCCATTGAAGTTAAAAGCGAAACCTATGTCTATTGCATTGAAACTTTCGTCATCATTTGCAGTGGTTCCGTGTACTGTTCCTCCGTTAATTTCTGAGTAAGTGCCTTCTTCGTCTTGTAAAAAGACATAATGATTTACCGGGGCTGTTTGCGCTATTGCATTATATGCAATAGCAAACATCATAATTGAAAATAGTATTGATTTTTTCATTGCTATTTATTTTTCACTTGGTTTAGCCCCCTATTAATCGGACAATTTAAATTGTATTTTCAAAAGTAGTCATTTTCGTACATATTATTGCATCAGCAAGGAACTCCCTTTAGGCTCCCATTCCCTGATAGTTGCTGGTAAGGGACGATTAGAGTAAATTTTACTTTTCTATTCTCCAGTACTTTTCGTGTTATTTTTTGCTCATCCCAAAGCCAGAAAACGTACGGTGGATGTTTGCGAATATATGAATGGTCAGCCCAAATGGGACTCGGAACACTGGCAGGAGATTGGCGCCATCGGAAAAAAGCACGGCCTGGTGTGGGGTGGCGACTGGAAACGGCTGGTTGACAGGCCGCATTTTCAGTTGTCACGAGCCAATATTATCTGGCATATTGTTTTTTAAGCTGACAAGCAGAATATTACTGTTTGATAATTAGTCTAAAATAGCGAACAACTTGATTCTTCCTCTCACATTTCCTCTAATCTACATCTCCGAATAACATTCTATGGCAGGAAAAAAAGAACGCAAAACAGAACTTGTTAAAGCTTTAGTCTTACCGGCCGGAGAATTTTTCTACAGGCCGGCTTTTATTTGACAAAAAAGGAAAATTATACTAACTTTACGGCAAACCTTAACCCTCTTGCTATTATGAAAACTCTACCCTTTTATTTTTTCGTGATTTTAACAATGCTTTACACCCCCTTATTCAGCCAACCGCGGGATACAAATGATGATGAAAACGGAGACTGGTCTGAACAATTTGTCACACTCTACAACACGCCCGAAGCTGAGCTGATGGTGCGGACCGGCGATATTGACAACCTGGGATTCGGATGGCCTTCGGAATTTAACCCGTTCTCGGGAAACTCCACACCGTCTCACGGATACCCATGGACTGCCGATACAACCGACGCCTCCGGAACTGACAGAATAATGGTTGTCAGCAGTTATAATGGTAATCCTCCTCACTGGCAGGATGGATATACTAGTAATACGTCCCGGCCTGAAAACCTGCCCAGACCTATATTGTTAACTTTCGACCTGGGTGACATTAATGTTACGTCGGCAGCTTTGCAAATATTTGTAGATGACTTCCAGGCAGGTATGTGGGGAGCCAACTATTTTGTAACCCTTAACGGGGTAGATGCTCCTTACATGGCCACGGTTGTTAACAGCCTGAATCAAACAGGCCCTGTTGGAAAGATCATTAATCTAGCCATTCCGGAAGAACATCTGTTCCTGTTGGAAAGCGATTCGCTGAGCGTGCTCTTCGATGATACCATTACCGGCGCCGGCGACGGATATGCTATTGATTTTGTTAAATTACTGGTAAATCTGAAAGGCTTCAGCTACACCGCTAAAGTTTATGGCAATGTAACGGTTGCAGGTACTGACGAACCGATCGCAAATGCCGTTGTAAAAGCCTCGGGCATAGGAGAAGTTTATACAGACGCTGACGGATATTATATGTTCGACAGCCTGCCTGCCGGTATTAACAACATTTTCGCCACAAAATTCAGTTATGACACAACCTCTGTGCTTGTTGACCTGAATGTCGGCGATTCGGTAAGAAGAGATTTTCAGCTGACCGAAATACTGGATGCTGAATTTACAGCAGACGAACCCATTGGTTACAATATTCCTCACACAGTTCATTTTACTGATCAAACATCCATGAATCCTACCGAGTGGCATTGGGATTTTGGCGACGGAACAAGCTCAGAAGAACAAAACCCGACACATGAGTACACAAATTCCGGGACCTTCACTGTTTCGCTGACAGCCAGCAATGGAGAAGAAACAAATACAGAAATAAAAACGGATTATATATTAATCGTTATTGACGGAGTGGATGAACATCAGGTTGTATCAGGTCTGTCGGTGAATCCTAATCCTGCTGTCGGACATACAACAATATGTTTCGATCTCTATGAAGCCTGCCATGTACATATTGACATGATTGATTTAACGGGCAGGGTGGTTCTGCCAGTGTATCATGAATATACGCAGCGTGGAGAACATAAAATAAGTTGTACAACAAGTCATCTGAACGAGGGCGTTTATTTTCTTCATTTACAAGCCGGAACAAACCACCAATCAAAGAAGATAATCGTGATGCGGTAAGTTAAAAGGATTTGTTTGAATAAAGTTGAGGAAGGCCTGTTCAGGTACCTGGAAGACGAAGGGTTACTTTTCGGTTATGATGCCGTATGGAGTTATGTGGATAAAAAACAGGATTCCCTTAATAACAACTTACTTCTTCTCCCTGGTTTTAATATCCACTAAAAACTATTATTAACCACATCATTAATTTGATGCGGATTTGTGCATAATAATCGCGTATTAACTAAACACACATCCGATTAATTAGGGCAGGAATTTTTATAGAAGCTCCAGAATATACCCCCAATACAAGGCATTATCTTCCCTGTGTGAAGCCAGACTTCTTATAGCTTTGTCAAACGGGCTCTCTTTCTTTTCAGTATCAGGTGGTTCAGAAAAATGAATGCCTGATTTGTTGTATAAAGCATGTTCGGTTGCCGGTGGAATCTTTCCTTTCAACTCCGGAGCTTTCAGTTTTCACGGTATTTGATGCGGGATTCCCTCTCCTGTTACATCCGATAATCTTTTTAACAAAGCACCCACTTCCGGGCCGGTCAGCTTCTCCCGCTCTTTGAGTAGCATCAGGAACACCTCTTTCAATAACTCCTTCTCTTCCATGGAAACATCAAAAATGGAATAATTTGGGTCGGAATAATAATACTTCTCGTCTTCAAAAACGATGGGTGCCTCGAAGCCCAACATCTCGCTGCGCATCACACGGATGTCATCGCGGATAGTGCGTTCCGACACCAGCTTATACACCCCCCGGAATTCGGCCAGCGCTTCCGAGCACACCTCCTGCATCTTATGAATCGTGCAATCCACAAAGCGGTTTCGCAAACATTTATCGATCTGCTTGTAACGGATGAGGGCATTTAAAATGGCTGACATGAAAAATAAGCATAATGTAATTCCTTGGATTAACTCGCTGCGCTCGTTGATCCTAAAGGGGGTGGAGCAAAGCAAAAGCCCGTTTCGCTTTGCTCAACGGGCGGAAAAATAAAAACCCGGCCTTCGGCCGGGCTTTTGCTTTGCGGAGAGTAAGGGATTCGAACCCTTGGTACCCGCGAGGGTACAACGGTTTTCGAGACCGCCCCGTTCGACCACTCCGGCAACTCTCCGGGGGCAAAGGTAAAAAAATGGTCAAATGAGAAAAGTTTTTTTTTGAAGATTATTGAATGAATAAAAAGCCCTATTCAGAACTGTTTTTGCAGATTCTGCCAGGCAAAAATCTCATGCAAAAAAACAAAGGGATTAACTCGCTCCGCTCGTTGATCCCAAAGGGGGGGGGCTTAAAACAAAAGCCCGGGTGCTACGCACTCCGGTTGTTTTCTGTCTTTCTGCCTTTTGAAAGCTTGCTTTCAACGGCCTCAAAACAGAAAACCCGGCTTTCAGCCGGGCTTTTGTTTTGCGGAGAGAGAGGGATTCGAACCCCCGGTCCCGTGAAGGACAACGGTTTTCAAGACCGCCGCATTAAACCGCTCTGCCATCTCTCCGGAAAAGTGGCTGCAAAAATACAATTTTCTCTATTCACCCACTCACCAATAATCATTTTTTTCTGATTCCCCGGCCCGGGCTTGTTTCACCTAATACCGGATAACCAGATCGTCGCTTTTTTTCAAATACGAATTGATGATCTGCCGCACTTCTTTATTGTCCTTGTACGTACGAATGCTTTCATGTACTAATGTGGCATCTTTATCCATTAAATCCGCAGCAACAAAACCGAAACCTGCGTATTTGCCGTGTTCAATCTTCACCACCGACTTTTCATCTTCCCCCCTGCCCTTGCCTATGATAAAAAAGCTGTCATTTCCAAAATGATAATTCTCCAGCGACTCATGTACTCTTTCGTTATAGTTCCTGGCTGGCTCCTCCCCGATGCACGCTCCCTGGCACTGATGGATCTGGTAATGAAAACAGGCGCCTTTTGTGTCGTACAAGCCACATAGTTTCTGACACAGGCCAAACTTTTCGGTGAGCTGAAATAAATGCTCCTTGCCTTCCTGCATCGAGCTATAGGTGTAAATTGGTGTCAGCTCATCAATCACACGGGATATTTTCAGGTTTACATAGCCGTTGTCATCGGTAAAGGAGTACAGACCATAGTTAAAATAAGTTCGTTTCTGTGCCCGGTTGTAGAATGGCTGATGGTGCTTTATCTCAGCCGATTCAAGCAGTAAGGCTACAAGTTCACTGCCGGTAAGTTCATAACGAATGTCTGCTATTTCGGCTTTCATCTCCACCGCTTTCTTGTGCAGGTTATTGTTCAGATGTGTCAATACCCTGTCGCGGATATTTATCGATTTGCCAACATAGATCAATTGCCCCTCTTTGTCGTAAAAATAATACACTCCGGTATCGTTGGGCAGATCGTTCACCAGCGTCTTGCTGACATCCGAAGCATACCCGTTAAGTGACACCTGTTCGGGATGTTCATCAATTGACAAAAGCAGATCAAACAGCTGTGCCGTGGCCAGTGCATCGCCGGCAGCCCTGTGCCTGGCCTGATTTTCTATACCAAGATCAGCACATAATGTGGATAAACTGTAATTCCTCCGGCCGGGAATTAGCTTTCTGCTAAGCCGTACCGTATCCAGTGTTTTCCTTCGGAAATCAAATCCCAGACTCCGGAATTCATTCCGGATAAAATTATAATCGAAACGCACATTATGTCCGACAAGAACTTTATCCTTCGTAATTTCCACAATCTTTTTGGCTACCTCGTAAAATTTAGGCGCCTCATGTACCATGGTGTTATTGATCCCTGTCATTTGAACAATACGGTACGGGATTTTCTTCTCCGGATTAACCAGTGTCTGAAATTCATCAACAATCTGTTTCCCGTCGTGGATATACACGGCAATCTCCGTAATCTTTTCTGCTGCAGGACTCAAGCCTGTTGTTTCTACATCAACTATAGCGTACACAAGGCAGACGGTTTACAGGTTCAATTTCATTTGTATCGCCTGCACCTGCTTTTTCAGCTGCTCCACCTCTTCGGCCAGCAACTCCTTTTCTTTGTTCGGTGGTGGTACTTCGGAACTGATGTAATTGACGAACTTCCACACCTCTTTTACCTCGTTGACGGGCAACTCGTAAGGTTCATACAAAGGATTCAGAGAATGGAGTATCAGCTTCCTGTTTTGCCTGATG
>QMPO01000174.1 GCA_003648625.1 Bacteroidota bacterium | reverse complement strand
TATGTATGCCCGTTCAAATCCTGACAAATTGAAAAAAAAGATCATCCGAACTATCGACACACTCTAAAACCCTATGGAGTTTTTAACCGACTTACTGGAGAACAACTCGCTACCGGTTTTATCCGCTTTTATCCTGGGTTTAATGACAGCTATCAGTCCCTGCCCGCTGGCAACTAATATTACGGCAATCGGCTTTATCAGTAAAGACATAGAGAACCGAAACAAAGTATTTTTTAACGGGCTTGTTTACACACTGGGGCGTGCGGTTTCGTACACAGGACTGGCCGTTGTACTTTTTTATGGTGCTGACCAATTCAGGATCTCGGGATTTCTTCAACAGTACGGAGAAAAGATCATCGGGCCTTTGTTGATCATCATCGGCTTGTTTATGCTGGATGTATTAAAAATCAAATTTCCCGGAATATCATCACTTACCGAAAGGATGAGTAAAAAGGGAATCAGCAATTACTGGGATGTATTTTTATTAGGGATGGTTTTTGCCCTTGCATTCTGCCCATACAGTGGGGTGCTTTATTTTGGCATGTTGATTCCTTTGACTATCAGTAGCGGAAATGCCTTTGTCCAGCCCTTTGTTTTTGCCGTCGCAACAGGTTTACCGGTCATTCTTTTTGCCTGGCTGATCGCTTACACATTGTCAAGCGTAGGTCTTTTTTACAACAAAGTGAAAATATTTGAGCTTTGGTTCAGAAGGGTTATTGCTGTCCTGTTTATCACGGTTGGCATTTACTATGTGTTCATTATTTATTTTTAGTTTATAAACTACCCGTTCGCTATAAGCGAACTAAAATAAAGGATTATGGAATGGAAAAATGAATTGAAAATATTATTCTGGATCACTTTCTTTTTTCTGCTGGCTTATTTTATGCCGCTGGAGAATCTGCGGTTTCAGGAGGCAGTTGAAGCCACATTAGACTTAACACGGTGGTATGCACGCGAGCACGTTATTCTCTGCCTGTTACCCGCTTTTTTCATTGCCGGAGTTATTGCTGTCTTTGTCAGCCAGGGCTCGGTACTGAAATATTTCGGGGCACAGGCTAAAAAATGGGTAGCTTATACCGTGGCAGCTGTTTCGGGAACAATTCTCGCCGTCTGTTCCTGTACTATTTTACCTTTGTTTTCGAGCATTCACCAGCGGGGCGCCGGTCTGGGGCCTGCCATTGCCTTTTTGTATTCAGGACCAGCCATTAACATCCTGGCTATTATCCTTACGGCCAACATACTGGGTTTTGAGATGGGTGTTGCAAGAGTTATCGGAGCTGTAACTTTCAGTGTAGTCATTGGCCTGACCATGTCTCTGATCTACCGCAAGGAAGAGAAAGAAAAAGCAAAGGAACAGATGAATTTTGTAATGCCTGAAGAAAAGAGGCCTTTGTGGCAAACGGCTTTTCACTTTTTTACCCTGGTACTCATTCTTGTTTTTGCCAACTGGGGCAAACCTGACACTGACAGCGGAATCTTGTTTTGGATATGGGTCAGCAAATGGCAGATCACTTCATTCTTCGGATTGCTGTTGGTTTATTCGCTCATCCGTATCCTGAAAATAACCTGGTGGTGGGTGCTGGCCGGAGCCGTGCTGACAGCTCTCAGTGCCCTGCTCACAGATAATCCGATAATACCAATGATCGTTGGCATTGCCTCCGTCAGTACGATGACCTTGCTGGACGGCGGTGAGAACAAAGAGTGGACACTTTCGAGCTGGGGATTCACCAAACAGATCATGCCGCTGCTGGCTTTGGGAGTCATTGTTGCCGGTTTTTTACTCGGTTCAACCCACGACGGTACACAAATTGCCGGCATCATCCCCGAAACATGGATCAGCGGGCTGGTAGGCGGAAACTCATTATTTGCCAATTTCTTCGCTTCCATTGTTGGCGCGTTTATGTATTTTGCGACGTTAACTGAAGTACCTATCCTGCAGGGGTTGCTCGGTGCCGGCATGGGAAAAGGCCCGGCACTGGCCCTGTTACTGGCAGGGCCTTCGTTGTCGCTACCCAACATGCTCGTCATTCGCAGTGTGATTGGCACGCAAAAAACGCTGGTTTATGTGTGTCTGGTGGTGGTAATGGCGACCATTACAGGTATGATTTATGGAGGGATATTTTAACCAAATAATTAGTAGTCAATAGTCATAAATCAACTTTCTCAAATAATCATTTCCGCTCCGGTGGCGGCCACTGAAAATTTAACGCTCCCGGAAACTCTTTTTCCACTTCTACTTTCAGCCACATCAGGGCCCTAATCATCGGGTGGATGCTTTCCTTTTCGGGTTTCAAATGATGCAACAGGTAATTCCATGCCCCCAGCGACCTGTCAATGCCCATCAGGGCTACGCTGGCGGAGCCGTCCGAGTCTTTCTGGATCCCCTTATACAACTCAGGATCATCCTGTTCTTCATACAAGCTGGTGAAAGCCCTTCTGACCTTGATCGGTAATTGAAAGTGATACCACATGATCACTTCCACCGCACTGGAAATCTTCTGTAACAACTTTTTATCTGTAATGCCGGGATAGCTTACACGTAAGAATTTTGTTTCCGGATCGTAGTGCTGCTTTACCGTTTGCTTCCTGTCCTCAAACCACCGATAAGCATTTTCGCCGTATTGCTCGGCCACTTTGCTAACCGGATGCTGTTTTGCTCTCCGGCGTTTCTCCTCATACTCTGCCATGGCATCTTCCAGCTCCTCTTTATCTTCTTCCTGTTCAAACAAAGGGAATGGAGTCTTTTCTTCCGGGAGGACAGAATCATCGATGAGGTCTTCTGCTTCATCCATGATCTTCCCAACCTGGTCCCAGAACTCTTTGTTCTCCTCCATCGACCGTTCCCGCTCTTTTTCTCTTTCCATTCTGCGCATCATAATCTTTTCGGACGCAAAAACCCGGCATTTTTCTGTGTACATGCATCGTTCGCACCACCGGTCGCAATAATTGTATATACCCGGAATAAAATCGCCTACGGGTTCTTCGGGATAATCTTCTGGATGCATAAACTGTCTGTTTTTTTTAAGCAAATTTAGCAAATACCAAACGCATAAATAATAAGCAGGTTTTTCCCAGAATAATTTACCATATTTTTGAATAAAATAAATTTTCATAATATGAAACGAGCAATTCTCGCTTTTTGCCTTATCCTGTTTGGTCAAATCATTTTTGCCCAACTCATCGAAGAAGGTTCTGTCTTGAAATACCTCGACGACGGCTCTGACCAGGGCACAACCTGGCAGCAACCCGGTTTTGATGACAGTAGCTGGGCCGAAGGGCCTGCACAACTTGGCTATGGAGACAATGACGAAGCTACGGTGCTGAAATGGGGTGATGATTCGTCGAATAAATACATCACTTATTATTTCCAGAAAACATTTAACGTGAGTGATCCACAGGAAAAACCCATACTGAAAGCCGGATTGGTCCGCGACGACGGTGCCGTGGTTTACATCAACGGTACGGAAGTATTCAGGGCCAATATGCCCGACGGCGATATTAATTACACGACCAACGCCTCCCAGGCAGTTACCGGCGACAGCGAAAACCTGTTTTATTCATACGAATTTCCTGCTTTCGTTTTGCATGCCGGCGAAAATACCATCGCCGTTGAAATTCACCAGCGCTCAAAAACCAGTTCGGATATCAGTTTCGACCTGCGGCTGGACTTTACCGAATTCTCGGTTTTTAAAAAAGAACCCTATCTGCTGTTTGCCGGCGATAACACGCAAATGCTGATCGTATGGCAAATGGACAGCACCCGTACCTGCCAGTTGGATTGGGGTACCGACACTACCTATTCTGCAGGATCAGCCAACACCGAAGAATACGGTGACGACCATCAACACAAAATACTGATCACGGGATTAACCCCCGACACCAAATATTTCTACCGTATTTCGTGCGAACGGCTGGCAATAAAAAAAGGTAGTTTCGTAACAGGTGTTTCCGGCGATGTTTCACAGATCAGCTTTTATGCTTACGGTGATACACGCACCAACCCCGGCACCCACAACCTGGTGGCCGAAAAGATCGTGCAGGAGATCACTCAATATCCCGAAACACAAACCTTTATCATCTCCACCGGCGACCTGGTGGCCAACGGTAACAACGAGAACGACTGGCAGGAACAGTTTTTTTCTTCCGATTTCGGGCACATCCGCCAAATGATGAGCTTGCTGCCTTATGTAGCGGCCATGGGCAACCACGAAGGACAGGGACATTTATTTAAAAAGTATTTCCCCTACCCCATGTTCGTTTCCAACCGGTACTATTATTCGTTCGACTACGGCCCGGCACATTTTACAATCATTGATCAGTTTACTGATTATGATGAAGGGAGTCCGCAGTATGAATGGCTGGTTAACGATCTGGCCACTTCTGATAAACACTGGAAATTTATCCTATTGCACGAGCCGGGATGGTCGGCTGGCGGTGGACATGCCAATAACGGAAAGGTGCAACGGCTTATCCAGCCTCTGTGCGAAATGTACGGTGTCCAATTTGTGCTGGCAGGTCATAATCACTATTATGCCCGCGCGGTCGTTAATGGTGTAAACCATATTACTGCAGGTGGTGGTGAAGCTCCGTTGTACAACCCAAATCCGGATGCCAGCAATATCGTAATCGTAAGTAAAACAAATAATTATTGCCGAATTGACATTGCAGGCGACACGCTAACTTTTACTGCTACCGATAAAGACGGTAACCAGATAGAAGCTTTTAACCGTCCTTTGAATCCCGAAGCTGTAACAGAAAGTCCTGCACAAGATTATTTTCCCATTTACGCTTCCGGGAAATCGATTATCATAAACAATAAAAGGGACAAAAAAGGTCGTTTGAATATTTACGACACGAACGGAAGAAACATATTCGATAAAAAACTGGCCAAAGGGGAAAACCAGATGCAGGTTGATTCGACAGGCATTTATTTTGTACGAATTGTTTACGAAAAGTATAAGAGTACTGTGAAAAAGGTTTTTGTGAAATAGCTTCCTTCTAAATTACATCCTGCAACATTTGACTATCTGATAAAGTTTTCTGTCTTTCCACCGGGAGTGTACAGTACTGATATTCTTATTACAGCACATCTCAAAATCATATAACTCTTTTCCAAAATTGTGTAACGCCCCATCGTTGCACCTGACCTTTCTTTGTACTGTTGGAAAAAGATAAACCCGACGGCAAACAAATAACTTTTTTATCCTAAGAACTATGTTAAGTAATATCATAAAATTCTTTCTCGAAAACAAGCTGGTCACCTTCCTGCTACTTGCCCTGTTCATCACATGGGGTGTGATCACTTCGCCCTTTAACTGGCAAACAGGTATTTTGCCTAATGATCCGGTTCCGGTGGATGCTATCCCCGATATCGGTGAAAACCAGCAGATCGTCTACACCGAGTGGCCAGGACGCTCACCGCAGGACATCGAAGACCAGATCACCTATCCGCTGACAACATCTTTATTAGGGATACCAGGTGTAAAAACTATCCGCAGCAATTCCATCTTCGGAGTATCGAGTATTTACATCATTTTCGAAGAAGGCAAAGAATTTTACTGGACACGCACACGAATACTCGAAAAACTGAACTCACTGCCAGCAGGAACATTGCCGGAAGGTGTTAACCCGGCTCTCGGCCCGGACGCAACAGCACTGGGGCAGGTTTACTGGTACACGCTCGAAGGGCGCGACAAAGACGGAAATCCTGCCGGAGGATGGGATCCTCAGGAGCTGCGCACCTTACAGGACTTTTTTGTCAGGTATGCCCTTACTTCTGCAAAAGGTGTAGCTGAAGTAGCTTCCATCGGCGGATTCGTAAAAGAATACCAGGTGGATATCGATCCCAACGCTATGAAAGCCTACGGGGTAAACATCAACCAGATCATCAGTGCGGTAAAAAATTCTAATCTCGACATCGGGGCGCGTACCATCGAATTCAACAAAGCAGAGTACCTCGTACGGGCACTGGGTTATGTAAAAAGCCTTGAAGATTTAGAAGCCAGCGTAGTTGTTGTTCGCAACAACGTGCCCATCCGGTTGAAAGATGTGGCCAATATTACTTATGGTCCTGCTACACGAAGAGGAGGACTCGACAAAGACGGAGTGGAAGCTGTTGGCGGTGTGGTGGTAGCCCGTTACGGCGAAAACCCTTTAACAGTGATTGAAGCTCTGAAAGATAAAATTAAAGAAGTATCAACGGGCCTTCCCAGCAAAACGCTGGATGACGGAACCGTTTCCAAAGTTACCATCATCCCGTTTTACGACCGTACCGGTCTGATCTATGAAACCCTCGGCACACTGGAAGAAGCCCTGTCACTGGAAATTCTCATCAGTATAATTGTAGTGATTATTCTGGTGATGAACCTAAGGGCCTCGTTCCTGATATCTAGTTTACTGCCCATCGGCGTACTGATGACCTTCATCGTGATGCGCAACTTCGGCGTGGATGCCAACATTGTGGCCTTGTCGGGTA
>QMPO01000173.1 GCA_003648625.1 Bacteroidota bacterium | reverse complement strand
GTAGTTGTGCAGCAGCCATTCATTTCAGGTAAGGACAAGCATTGCCCGGGTTGAGACAAATGTAAGAAAAATCAGGGGGATTTATTTCCTGATAAACAGGATGACTTTACGGCAATTTTCTTTCATAGCCATGCAGATCATAAACCATTACTCCACCCTCACTTCACAAACCGCTCATCATCTCTCGAAGAAGTAAGTTTATGCATGTTATACTTCAGCCAGCCCGTTTTTTTCACCTCACGGATATCGAATTCCGGCACATAAGGTTTAATATCCAGTAGCGGAGTGCCTTCTACAATATCCACATCCAGGATATGGAGCAGCTGTTTTTCCACCCCGGTAAGACGCACAACGGAGATACCCACCGACACCGGACGGGCAGGTGCACGTGTAGCAAACACTCCGTGCGGCATGTTATCCATATAGGGTTTCACCTCCGGCTTCCATTTGCCAACAAGATGAAAGTGGTAGATCAGAATAAGATGCGAAAAACCTTCGATATCCTTAAGGCCGCCGGCATATTCCGGAAATACCTCCACCGTTCCGGCCACCCCGCGGGCACCTTCGGGTTGTATCGGCGTTCCCTTGGGTTCTATGAACGGCGAATGAATGATACCTATCGGTTTATACGTTATTTCGTCCATAATTTTATTCTGGTTATTCGGACAGTTTCTCCTAACTTCATATTGCTACCGCAAAGCTACTAAATATAGCATAAGTTACCGCACTTGTACCGCCTTGTGTCTGCCCGGAAAACAGAAAAATTCCTCCCTACCAATAGTTTGATCTCCTGAGTTTTGTACCTTTGCATTCCTTAAAATAAATAACCCCCTTATGAGCGATCTGAAAAACAACTACTGTGTGATCATGGCAGGTGGTGTCGGTTCTCGTTTCTGGCCCGTAAGCCGAACCGAACGGCCCAAACAGTTTATTGATATCCTGGGTGTGGGCAAAACCCTTATTCAACTCACCTTCGAACGGTTTAAGAAGATATGCCCACCGGAAAACGTATTTGTTGTGACGAATGCGATCTATAAAGATCTCGTGCTGGAACAACTCCCCGAACTAACCGAAAATCAGGTGTTGTGCGAGCCCTCCATGCGTAATACGGCCCCCTGCGTGGCTTACGCCAACTACAAGATTCACGAAATTAACCCCGATGCGCTGGTGGTGGTGGCTCCTTCCGACCACATCATCCTTAAAGAAGACGTGTTTGTCAATGATATCAACTCCGCCCTGAGAGCTGCCGCCCAAAACGACAGCCTGATCACCCTGGGCATCAAACCCAGCCGTCCTGATACAGGTTATGGCTACATCCAGTATTTGGAAGAAAGCATTTCCGGCACTATTCCGGACATCAAAAAAGTGAAAACATTTACCGAAAAACCGAACCTCGAAATTGCTCAGTCGTTTCTGGCCAGTGGCGACTTTTTGTGGAATTCGGGTATTTTTATCTGGTCGCTGAAAAGCATCATGGACGCCTTCAAACAACTTCTGGATGATGTGGATTCATTATTTGCCAAAGGTGTGAGAAAATATAATACACCGGAGGAAAAAGAATTCATCGAAGAAACCTATGCTGTTTGTAAAAATATTTCCATCGATTACGGCATTATGGAAAAAGCAAACAATGTGTATGTACTTCCGGTTGATTTCGGCTGGTCCGACCTGGGTACCTGGGGTTCGCTACATACGATGAGAGATAAAGACGAACAGGCAAACGCCGTTGCCGGCAATAAAGTACTGCTTTATGATACCGAAAACTCCATCATTCGTATGCCCGACAGTAAACTTGCTGTATTGCAGGGGCTTGACGGCTACATTGTAGTGGAAGACAACAACACCCTGCTGGTCTGCCGCCTGGAAGACGAGCAGAAGATCCGGCAGTTTGTACATGATGTACGCCTTGAGAAGGGAGAAAAATTTGTCTGATCCTGTTGCTGAAAAGCAATATAAATTCTAAATAAAAACAATAAAAATGAAGAAGATCATCACTATTACTATGGCATTTCTTCTTGGCTTTCAACTGACGTCAAAAGCCGATGAAGGAATGTGGATTCCTATGCTCATCAACAACAACATTGTGGAGATGCAGGAAATGGGGCTTAAATTGAGTGCCGAAGACATTTACAGTGTTAATCATTCGAGTCTGAAAGATGCCATTGTCATTTTCGGGCGCGGCTGTACCGGCGAGATTGTTTCTCCGGAAGGATTGCTGTTTACTAATCATCATTGTGGTTACGGCTCTATACAGAAAGTAAGCACTCCGTCAGCCAATTACCTGCAAGACGGTTTTTGGGCTACCAGCAAAGAAGAAGAAATACCCATTGAAGGACTGACAGTAAAATTCCTGGTGTACATGAAAGATGTAACAGATCAGGTAGTAGACGGCGTAACATTATCAATGGAAGAGGGCGAGCGCAGTCAGCTGGTAAAAGCCAATTCGGAAAAAGTGATTGCTGACGCCACAAAAGACACACAATACAACGCCGTTGTGGAAAGTATGTTCGGAGGAAATGAATATTACCTGTTTGTTTACGAAACTTTCAAGGATATCCGCCTGGCGGGCACACCACCTGAAGCCATCGGTAAATTTGGTGCCGACACCGATAACTGGATGTGGCCCCGTCATACAGGTGATTTCTCTATCTTCAGGGTATACAGCAGCCCTGATGGCAAACCGGCCAAATACGCTGAAGACAATATTCCGCTAAAACCAAAACATTACCTGCCGGTTTCCATCAAAGGTGTACACAAAGGTGATTTCGCCATGATTATGGGATACCCGGGAAGTACACAGCGTTACCTCTCGTCATACGGTGTTGACCTTGCCATCAGCCAGACAAACATGACGATTGTGGATATCCGTGCCGAAAAACTTCGCATCATGAAAGAAGGCATGGAAGCTGATGAGGATGTCAGGCTTCAGTATTCTTCCAAATATGCCCGTACGGCCAACTACTGGAAATATTTTATCGGACAAACCAAAGGTCTGAAGCGTCTGAAGGTAAAAGAAAAGAAACTGGCTGAAGAAGCCGAATTCAGCAATTGGCTGAACCAAAACCCGGTGGCCAAAGAGAAATACGGGGAGGCGCTCCCGCTGATTGCCGATGCTTACGATGAGATTGAAAAAACCAACCTGACCCGGTGGTATTATCGGGAAGCTATTTATTACGGACCGGAAATCCTGCGTTACGCCAAGTCATTTCAAAAGCTGGAAAAAATGCTGCATGATAAAAATGCTAAAGACGAAGATATTGCAGCCGAAACAGCCAGCCTGAAAGCAGGTGTGGAAAAACATTTCAAAGACTACAACCAAACCATCGACCGCAATTTATATGCATCGATGATGCGGATGTACCACGAAAATGTACCGCTGGACCAGCAGCCGGTTTATTTCCTGAAAATAACCGACAAATTTAAAGGTGATTTCGAAGCTTATGCCGATTACGTTTTTGACGAAAGCATCTTTGCCGATGCCGATCGGGTGCTGCAGTTTCTGGATGACCCCAGTGGAAAAAAACTTACAAAAGACCCTGCTCTGAAAGCAATGACGACTTTTAGCTCAAAAAAGAAAGAGGTTATGGAGCCTACAAAAAAGGCTAACGAGATGCTGGCAAAAGGCCACCGTCTTTATATTGCAGGCTTACGCGAAATGCATCGCGATAAAAACTTCTATCCCGATGCCAACTTCACCATGCGTCTGACTTACGGAACCGTACAGGATTACTATCCTGCTGATGCTGTCCATTATGAATATTTTACAACAACAGACGGCATTGTGGAAAAGGAAGATCCGAACAACTGGGAATTCATCGTACCGGATAGATTAAAGGCTCTGATCGAAGCCGGGGATTTTGGTCCTTATGCTGAAGACGGAGTAATGCATGTTGGTTTTCTCACCAACCACGACATTACGGGCGGTAACTCAGGAAGTCCTGTTATCAACGGAAATGGAGAGCTGATCGGTCTGGCATTCGATGGCAACTGGGAAGCTATGAGTGGCGACATTGCCTTCGAACCCGAACTGCAGCGCACCATTAATGTGGACATCAGGTATGTATTGTTTATTATCGATAAGTATGCAGGAGCCACCAACCTGATTGACGAACTGACTATTGTCAGGAACCCGGAACCACCGAAATGGTTAGGCCCGCCGGATAAAAAGACGGAAGAAACTGAGTCTGCTCCAGTCAAGGTGAACTAACCAGCAGATACAGATATAAAAGCATCAGATAGTCCGGTTTATTCGTAAGCCGGACTATTTGTTTAATGTTCTCCTTCTCACATCTACAGGAAAAGCATATTCGTTTTACAATCCTACAGCATGTGTATGCCGGAAAATGGATTTTTTGTATGAATCAATTTCTTCTCCTGTTTCATATTGCGTTTCAATTCTACTATTTTTGTCCCCGGCTTTATGCTGACAATAATTCAACTGATTTTCAGTTAATACTAAGAATAAGATCTTTGTTTCATATGACTTGGAAAAATTACACGCTTATAATCTTCATTGCCGCCCTTTTATCCGGTAGTTTACAAATTCAGGCTCAGGCCACTGCCATTGGCGAATGGAAAACACACCTGCCTTACGATAAAGTAATTGATGTAGCGGTTGCCGGTAACCTGATCTTTGCTGCCACACCATACAATATGTTTACGTATAATGTTGACGACAACCGGTTGGAACGATTTGATAAGATAAAAGGGTTGAGCGATGTAGGTATCAATAAGATAGGCTATGACCCTCAGCTGAAATCATTGCTTATAGCTTATTCGAATGCCAATATGGATATTGTTACGGAAGATGGAACCATCCGGAATATTTCCGATATAAAAGATAAAGACATTTTAGGCAACAAAACCATCAACAACATTGTTTTTAAAGATGATTATGCCTACCTGTCATGTGGTTTCGGCATCGTAGTGCTTGATATGGTTCGCGAAGAGGTAAAAGACACCTGGTACATCGGACCTGACGGAAATGCACTGAATGTACTGGATCTGACCTATAACGATACCTCATTCGTGGCGGCCACCGAAAACGGTATCTATTACGCTGATGTAAATAGTATTGCACTGGCCGACTACAATAACTGGTACAAAGACGAACGGGTGATCCACCCCGATGAACTTTATAACAACATCGCAAATTTTGCTGGTAAAATATACGTCAACCTGTATAACGAAGGGTCATGGTCGGGAGACACACTGTTTGTTTTTGACGGAAACACATGGGACTATTTTTTACCGGGCAAGAACGACCGGCACCACCAACTTAATGCTGTTGAAGATGAGCTGTTGCTGGTAAACAGATACAGTATTTACGTCATTGATCCGAACGGAGAGATTGCCACCAATATTTATCAAATTAACGGGGAATCGTTTCAACCACTGGCCGTTGACAAAGGAAGCGGAGATGGTGTTTACTGGATTGGTGACCAGTACAAAGGATTGATTAAAAACTGGGGCATCTGGTCGGGCGAGGTCATCAAACCCAACGGGCCGGGCACAAAAAATGTTTTTGCCCTTGATGCCGGCGGAGATAATGTATGGGTGGCACCTGGCGGCAGGCAGTCCGACTGGGCGAAACTTTACATGAGAGACGGTGTGTTTTCATTAATTGATGATTTCTGGACAACACATAGCCGACGCAACACAGAAGCATTTGATACCATCACAGATATGGTCAGTGTAAAAGTGGACCCGAGAAACCCGAACACTGCTTACATAGGTACCTGGGGAGACGGTATTATTAAATTTAAAGATAACGAGTTAAACACTTTCTATACTGATAAAAACAGCACACTGCAACCGCATATCTCCGCGCCTAACCTGATTAACATCAGCGGGCTTGATTTTGACGACCAGCATAATCTGTGGGTAGCCAACACAGGAGCGCCCGATATTCTTTCAGTAATGAAGAATAACGGCGAATGGCGTGCCTTTAACCTGGGCGGTTCGCTCAGCGGAATTGATATCGCTGAACTGATGGTCGATGCCTACAACCAGAAATGGATCGTCAAACGAACAGGAGGCCTGGCTATAGTTTATAATGACAACAATACGATTGACGATCCTTCAGACGACAAGGTAAAAATTCTTTCGTCAGCTACGGGAAACGGAAATATTCCAGGCAGTAAACTTTACTCGTTTGCCACCGATATGGATGGTGAAGTCTGGGTAGGAACCGATGAAGGTGTTGCCGTATTCTACTCGCCTGAATATATTTTTGAATCGGGTGTGAATTTTGATGCACAACAGATCCTGGTCCCCCGTAACGACGGTTCAGGACTTGCCGATATTCTGCTGGAGTCGGAAACTGTAACTGCTATTTGTGTCAATGGTGCCAACCAGAAATGGATAGGTACATCAAGAGCAGGGGTATTCCTCCTGTCACCTGATGGCATCGAAGAAATACACCACTTTACGGCTGAAAACAGCCCGCTTTTATCGAACAATATCACCGGAATTACCATCAAGGCAAATGGTGAAGTCTTTATAGGTACGGCGAAAGGTGTAGTTTCATTTCGAGGAAGGGCTACACCT
>QMPO01000172.1 GCA_003648625.1 Bacteroidota bacterium | reverse complement strand
GCATTACCCGAAGTACAAACCACATCAGTAACTGTTTTAATGGCCGCTGTTGTATTTATATACGAAATAACTATATGATCCGGGTACTGTTCTTTAAACGCCACAAATTTGTCCAGAGGGCATGAGTCGGCCAGCGAACACCCTGCTTCCAGATCAGGCAGCAATACTTTAGCATCAGGATTGAGCATTTTAGCTGTTTCGGCCATAAAGTGTACACCGGCAAAAACAATTATCTTTGCTTTTGCTTCTGAAGCTTTTTGTGCCAGCCCCAAACTGTCGCCAATAAAATCAGCTATATCCTGTATTTCCGGGATCTGATAATAATGCGCCAGAATTACGGCATCTTTTTCTTTTTTAAGCTTGTTTATTTTATCAACTAAATTCATTATTAACAATTTCCTTTATATATATTTTATATTAATTAAATAATAATATAATAATGTTATTCTGTTAGTTTGTTTGAATAAATTGTTCCAATAAATTTTGAATTATGAGAAACACTGATTTATCAACAAGTTAGTGACATGTTATAACTGCATATGATTTTAATAATTAGTTATTTAGTTCATTCGCTAACACAATACATATGTCATGATCGGTGGAAAAGTACTGTTGTATTTACCCTGCAAAAATTGTTCATTTCCGGTAATAACTATTCGTAAAAATCGCAAAATAAAAGAACATATGATGTAGCTGCAAATGAGCTGTTCATAACCTCGTACTTATCACCAAAATCTGAACAAACTTACGCAGATATTAACAAAAATTTATGTATAAGTTTTAAAAAACTGGTAATTAACTGAATATATAAAAATCAAATAAGCCTGATATGAATCAAAACACTCTGAATCAATCATAAGTAATTGGACAACAAATTTGACTAATTTTGTTTTTTTATAATTATCAACAATGAATGAACGTGGCAGGATTATAGCAATGGCTTCCGATCATGGTGGCTATGAGATGAAAGAATACATTAAAGAAAAACTTTTGGAGGAAGCTTATGAAATTAAAGATTTCGGAACATTTTCTACCGAAAGCGTTGATTATCCTGATTACATTCATCCCCTGGCACATGCCATAAACGAAGGAACATATTCAACGGGAATTATCATGTGCGGCAGCGGAAACGGAGCACAAATTACCGCCAATAAATATCAGTATGTTCGTGCGGCTTTATGCTGGAATGAAGAACAAGCCAGGTTGGCGCGGGAACATAACGATGCCAATGTTATGTCGTTGCCCGGAAGATTTGTTCCTTTTGAACAGGCGTGGCAAATGGTACAGATATTTCTTACTACGCAATTTGAAGGCGGAAGACATGAACGCAGGGTTAAAAAAATTGCACAACTTCTAAAATAAAAATCTGTGAAAGCTTCTGCTGAGACAAAATTATTTTTGAGCACTTCCGAAAAAGTGGGTTTTGACAAAACACACAGAAAAAAAATTAATTTCAATATTTCCAAATACGATACTGCGGTAGCAGAGGGTAAAAAATTGTATGCAAATCTTGATCTGGCAAGGGAAAGAGCAGGATATTTAAAATACAAAGTTGTTAATGATCTGGATAAATACCTGATTGAGTTCGAAGATAATTTTCTGAAAAACGGAGGAAAAATCATTTGGGCCAGAAACGCGGAAGAAGCTGTTCTGGAAATTACAAAGATCATTGAACGGAAGAATTCCAAGCTGGTTGTAAAATCCAAATCGATGACTACAGAGGAGATTGAACTGAACGAAGCGTTGGGAAAAAAAGAGGTCGAAGTGGTAGAAACGGATTTGGGTGAATTTATTGTGCAGCAAGCGGGTCAGAAGCCATATCATATTGTAACACCGGCCATGCATTTATCGAAAGAAGATGTAGCGGCTTTATACCACGGAAAATTTCAAACAGAGGAAAATCTTACCCCTGAAGACTTGACTTTATATACCAGAAAAATTCTCCGGGAAAAATTCATTCATGCCGATGTCGGAATTACCGGAGCTAACTTTTTAATTGCCGACCTGGGAGGAATTGCACTGACTGAAAATGAAGGAAACGCCTTTTTGTCGGTATCCTTTCCAAAAACACATATTGCCATTGCCGGCATCGAGAAAATTATTCCCTCTGTAAAAGATATAGATTTGTTTTGGCCGCTATTAGCTACACATGGCACCGGACAACATATGACGGTTTATAATTCGATTTTAACAGGTCCGAAGAAAAACGACGAAAAAGACGGACCCGAAGAAATGTATCTGGTGCTGTTGGACAACGGAAGAAGCAATTTACTGGCGAAAGAGCGGCAAAGACAGGCTTTGACCTGTATTCGCTGCGGCGCCTGTTTAAATGTATGTCCTGTTTACAAGACGATTGGGGGGCATACATACAACACAACCTACAGCGGGCCCATTGGCGCTGTAATCACCCCTTACCTTAAAGATTTTAAAACATACAAACACCTGAGTTTTGCATCGTCGCTTTGTGGTAAGTGCACCACTGTTTGTCCGGTTAAAATACCGCTGCACGAATTGTTATTGGTTAACCGTAACGAAGCTGTCAAAAACGGTTATGTAGCATGGAACGAAAAAAAAGGAATGAAATGGGCCACCAGGGCATTTAAATCCAGAAAAATGATCAACATGCTGCCCGGAAAGACAAAAAACAGGTTTGCCGGCATACTGGCCACAAAAAGCTGGGGGAGCAGAAGGGTATTTCCTAAAATAGCTGATAAATCGTTTAACGAACAGTGGAAAGAAAATAACACTGAAAAATAAAAAAGAGGACCTAAGCCCTCTTTTTTTAGTTCGAAAATAATATGCTAGTTCACTAATATTTTTTTGTAAACGATTGACGTGTTTCCGGTTTTATCTGATACGGTGGCCCGTACAAAATAAACACCTCTTTCAATATCCGCATCAATAACGATGTTGTACGTGTTAAACACATTTTCATAAACAATTTGTCCCATCTGATTAACCAGTTCAACTTTACCGATCAGCAGATCGCTTGCTAAAGTAAACCGGCCTGTATTCGGGTTCGGATAAATATTCAGCGAAGCGTCAGTTGCGTTTTCATTAAAAATTCCCACACAATTGTCTATAAAAATAGAATCGGTAACTGTATTTTCACAACCGTTTTCATCGGTATATGTATAGGAAATAACATTCCAGCCCAAAGGCGCTTCTTCAGCTGAGAAAATACCGTCTTCGGTTACAGCGGTTCCGCTGTATATACCACCATCTGGTGTTGCCGTTAACTGAACCGGAGGTTCCTGCTGGTTACAAAGTTCTTCCGGCCAGTCGCCCAGTGTGATTTCGGGCAACGGATTTACGAAGATTGTTGTTTCTCCGTTCACAATTTGTTCCCCATCACTTACTTCAACCATATAAATAGTTGTTTCGTCAGGTGTAACCACAGGATTTTGAATATCCGAAGTAAAGCCTTCCGGGTCGGACGTCCAGCTATACGTATAAGTACCGCTACCACCCGAAGCATCGGCATTTAACTGGCTCGTTTCACCGAAACAAATCGTTTCAGGTATAGCAGTAACCTCAGCACTTAAAAGGTTTAAGGTGTTGATAAAATCATCTTTAGTGATTGTATTGGTTCCACCCGGTCCTGTGACGGTAAGGGTGACATCAAAATAATCTTCATCAGTATATATATGTTCCGGATTTTGATCAGTCGAGGTTTCCCCGTCACCAAAGTCCCAAAGCCATGTATCGGTAGTTCCATTAGTCATATCGGAGAAATTAACCGTCAAAGGAACAGCTCCATAGGTTTGGTCGGCCGTGAAGTCGGGTTCCGGAACGGGTTCTGTAACGGTAATGTAATCAACTTTTGTTTCTGTATCGGTTCCTCCTGGTCCTGTTACCGTAAGAGTTATGGTGTATGTTCCGGGGCTTGAAAACAAATATGTTGGGTTTTCCAATCCCGACCATCCCCCTTCAAAATCCCATTCCCATGTATCAATAACACTGGACGAAAGATCGGTAAAGTGAACATTCAGCGGCGCAGGGCCTTCGGTCACATCGGCTGTAAAATCAGCTTCCGGTGCCGGTGGAAGAGGAATAACCTCAATATAATCTGTTCTTGTGTAAGTGTCTGTTCCGTAAGGACCGTTTACCGTTAGGCTTACGGTATATGTACCTGTAACATCATATATATGTGTTGGATTTTGCTCCGTAGAGCTTTCGCCATCACCAAAATTCCAGTTCCATGTGTCGATAACACCCACGGACTGATCGGTAAAACTAACTGTAAGCGGTACATAACCGGAAGTGGGCGTTCCTGTAAAACCAGCTGTCGGCTCACCGTAAGGAATTTCAGGAACACTTATAGTTACAGCATTATGATTTTCCTTTGTACCATCATCCTGGATAAAAGCTACTAATTCACAGTTATCGATATCCCAGGAATTATCAAAAGTAAAGGTTAAAGGAACATCAATAGTCTGGCCTACACTGCTAAAACTTACAGACGTTCCGGTTGCGTTAGGAACCATCAGACGATTAACAAAATTAAGCTCCGTCATTCCCTGCCAGTTGAATTGTATATCAGATTCGGTAAGCGCTAATTGTACTTTCAGGTTATTAGAGGCGTCATCCGCAACTTTTGTAACAGAAACGGTCATATTATATACATCTCCATCATGATAACCGTCAATGGCAATATCATACGATGTTTGAATAGCCATGCGTTGATTTACTTTGGCAACGTATTGACTATATTTTGTACCCGTATGGCCGCCACCAGATACAGAACTCCATTCTCCGTCAAATTGTGCGTCAGGGTATGAAGTGTTACCGTAATACGAATTTCGTGCAACAGAATAAGCATTCGCGTAAGGATCCGACCCTGAAGGTCCGTGGTTCTCAATAATAGCCGCCGGATCACCATTTGCGTGTAAATCATCAGCACCTTGTGCAGCTGCCGGACAGTAGTAACACCAGGTACCTGTGGTTATTTCCAGAAGTACCAAATGCCGGTCAATCTGCTGGGCAGACGAGCTGATTGTTAAAAGAAATAATGCTAAAACAAGGTAAAACTTTTTCATAATAAAAATTAAATAAATTAATAAGTAGCTTTAAAACTAAAATAACCAAAAGTAATACTTAATGAATACATTCAGAAACCCACTAATGAAAATTAATTTCAGAATAGTATTTTAAACACACGATTTTTAGACAACTTTTATGGTATTAAAGTTGCTCAGAATTAAAAAACGATCAATGATTTTGTGATAACTCGCTCACCATTTTGTTTGTCGGCAACAAAAACCCGCACAAGGTATCTGCCTTTGAACATCACATTCAATGGTATATTTTTATCAGAAAACGATTTCTCGAATACTGTTTTACCTGTCATATCCCGGATAACAATTTTGGTAATGGTAAGATTACTATTAACGGAAAAAGTTCCGGTATTCGGATTCGGGTAAATAACAACCGGATCGCCGGTTTGATCTTTTTCCGCAATACCCACACAATCGTCTACATAAATAGAATCCTGAGCAGATGCTGTACACCCATCGGCATTTGTATAAGTGTAGGTAATTACATTCCATCCCAACGGGGCAACCTCCGGAGAGAAGACGCCATCGGGTGTTACGGCGTTTCCACTAAAAGTGCCACCGGCAGGTGAGGCGGTTAATTGCACCGGTGGTTCCTGGTAATGGCAGAGTATATCAGGCCAAATCCCCAGTGTAATAACCGGAAGCGGAAGCACAGAGATATCAATACTTGCCGTAGCCTGGTGATTGCCATCATCCACCGTAACAAAATATGTTGTGTTTTGATCCGGAGTAACCATGGGGTTTTGTTCAGTTGAATTAAAACCGGGCGGGTCGGAAGTCCAGTTGAAGGTATATGTTCCTGTTCCTCCTGAGGGTGCTGCAAATAATTGAGTTGAGTCGCCAAGACATACAAAACCACTACTGGCTGTAACGGTAACCGATAAAGCTTCCAAAGCATTAATATAATCAACTTTGGTCATTGTGTCGGAGCCGCCGGCGTTATAAGCTATAAGCTGAACGGTGTACAAGGCAACATCGTTAAAAGTCACCTCCGGGTTTTGTGAATTCTGATCCGTACCATTCTCAAAAGTTACGGTAGCAGGTGTAAAACTCCACAGCCACGAAACGGGATTATTGGTAGAAAGGTCAGTAAAATGAACCGTGTCAATGGTCGTGGGGTTAAGATTATCGGCAGAAAAATCGGCCAAAGGAGGCGGGTCTGTGGCATTGATGTAATTGGTTTTAGTTTCCGTATCGGAGCCGCCGGCATTTGTTGCCGTTAACGAAACCGTGTAAGAGCCGGGCACGTCAAACCGCACCTGCGGGTTTTGAGAACCGGTATTGGTACCATTCATGAAAGTTATGGTGGTCGGTGTAAAAGCCCAAAGCCAGGATGTGGGGGAGTTTGTAGATAAATCGGTAAAGGAAACGGTGTCAAAAATAGTTGGCGTAATATTATCGGCCAGAAAATCAGCATCCGGTGCAGCAATCGACGAATAAAGGTCTGACTCCCAAAGCCCGCGGCCATAAGTTGCGGCCCTGATCATGCTGTTTGCAGG
>QMPO01000171.1 GCA_003648625.1 Bacteroidota bacterium | reverse complement strand
TCACAGGTCTCGCCGTCTGAGCCTGCATCTGCCGTAGCAGCTGGCGTGATCGTCAGGATCATGTCATCAGTAGCATCGCCGCAACTGCCGTTGCCCGTGGCTGTCAGCGTTAAGGTGACTGTACCGTTGGTGATGTCTGTCGATCCCGGAGTGTAGGTAGCTGTCAATAAATGAATGTCGTCAAACGTTCCGTCACCACCACTGTTCCATGTAACAGTATTGTAATTTGTTGCACTTCCCGATAATGTGTAATCACTGCCTTCACAAACTTCTGCATCAGACCCTGCACTGGCTGTTGCTGCCGGGGTGATCGTTAATACCATCGCATCACTCACACTGCCCGGCTGAGCAGTAAGTGTCAATGTAACTGAACCATTTGTAATATCTGCTGAACTTGGCGTATAAATCGGATTTAGGGTTGTGGCATCATTAAAAGTACCTGTTCCTGATGTCGTCCAGGCAAGTGATGTATAATTTGATGCCGTTGCATCGGAAATTGTATAAGTATTTCCTTCACATATTGTTGCATTAGCACCGGCAAAAACAGTTGGTGTTAATGTGGTTGAGTTTCCTGTCAAAGCAGGTGTCAGATAGCAATGTCCTGAGGAAGAATATTCATAAACAGCAAAATGATAGGTATTTCCCGATGTTAAGCCGGTTATATTTACCGAAGTTCCTGTTCCATCGTAAACAACATAGTTACCTGTTCCAATTTGCGTACCTGAACCAAAGGCAGCATTTGCTGTATAGGTTGTTCCGTCTGAAGGATCCTGGTTCACCGCACTTCCATCGCGTGCTACTACCAAAACAGCATCTCCGTTTCCTCTTGTCCAGCCAATATTAATTGATTGAACTGCAGCAGTAGATGTAAAAGCGCTAGCCTGTGTTGACGGATAAGTACACGTACCGGATTTTGATGCCTGTGCCGTGTTTCCATAGGCGCCCTGGTTTATTCTTCCACCACTTTGGGGCTCATTGGAGTAATCATCGGAGGGATTACCGGAATCCAAGCCCGGTGAATCACTGGCATCATTTGTCCATGTACCACCACTTGCCGTTAGCGGAGGCCATGTGCCTCCATGATAAGAACCGTTTGTGGAAAATATATGGTAATCACCACTACCAACAAATTTAGGATCGGAATTCACATCATTAGCTCCCATCGGGCCGGTGTTACCTACCGTACCGTTATAATCGAATAAGTTTGTATTGGTTGTATAATATGTATTGTAATCAGAATTTACTGTAATGCCAGATTCTGTGATCAAGGCGTAATAAGCATCATTTCCTGCTTTTGCCTGGAGAATATTGTTTTGGACGGTTGTTCCGGTTCCGGATTGGACGTAGAGACCTGCACCAGTATTGACAGGGCTTGGTGTAGCTTTTATTTTAACCACATCAACGGCACCGCTATTTCCATCCGTTTGAACATACCTAAACCGAATATGAATAGTGTTATTAACATATGAGGTTAGGTCAATCGTTTGCAAAGAACTCCATCCCCCATAGTTTGTATCATGGGTCCTTAGAGTTGTCCAGGTTCCACTAGCACCTCCACCATCAGTAGAGATTTCTGCATAAATAATTTCACCCCAAGTACCATTATGATAAATGTAATATTCAAGCGATGCAGTTGCATAGCCATTCAAATTCACACCATTAGTTTCTAAGGATCGTTCAATATAATTGGCATCCCATTCATGTATAGCATACAATGAAGAACCATCGGGTCCTGCAATTGGGCCTGTAAAATATCCCTGGACCCAACTGTTAGCTCCATTACCATATTGTTGCCAGCCTGCTGGTAAAAAAGTTCCTTCAAATCCTTCATCTAATAGTATTTGCTCAGGAGGAGAATAATTACTTCCATTATCTGTTAGAGTATTATTCTTTAATGTATTAGAAGAGCTATTGAAATGTACCCCATATTTATCATTTGCATAACAAAGGTTATTCGTTACCGTATTATTTGTTCCCGTCTCAATTTTGACACCTGCATTTCCGGCATTATAACATTTATTAAAATGAATAGTTCCATTATTTCCTTGTACCAGAATATTATCCAGGGAAGCATCATGCACTGTAAAACCTTTCAGCTCCACATAATCTACGGAATTTAAATTAAAACCGTAAGACTGTCCGGAAGCATCTACGTCAGGTACAGCGCCTGAAGCAGGAGCAATAATCAACGGATTAGCTGAAGTAGGATTGAGGTTAGCATCTAATGTAACACTCTCACTATAAGTTCCTGCAGACACCTCAATAGTTTTTGTACCGGGTAAGTCTCCCAGATTAAAAGCCGTTGATCCATACCAAGCCGCCAGGCCGTCTACTGCACCGTCAATGGTTTGGTGAATATCTGTATTTGAACCCGTGCTTGCATCTACGGGGATCGTATTTCTGGCACCAACCGTTACTGACCACGTGTCGCTTCCAGCTGCATTTGTAACAGTTAGTGTCCCATTTACATAATTTGCAGATGGAAAGTTCACTACAGCTGTAGAACCATCATTGGAAACGATACTGCCGGACACTCCTCCAATATCGAATGAACATCCAAGCATATCAGCACCTGTTATTGTTATTTGCTTACCCCTATCTTCATATAGACTCGAGGGAGATATGCTTGTAATGGATGGAGCGACAGCAACAGGAAAGTCAAATGAGGCAATTCTCGTACGCCAATTCCAACTTCCTGATGTATATTCCTGGGTATACCAAAATGTAAAATCATCGGTAGGATCCACACTCATCATACTGTAATCTCCCCATCGGCCAACACCAGTTTGAGATGCCGTACCGGAGAAAATTGAGGTTTCTGTTATAGTCAATGTATTCAAAGGGTCCCCGGCAAGCCGACCCGTGTATCTAATAGATGGGTATGTTGATGAGCCGGAAACCGAATAACCAAGAGCTATGTCACCAACACCATTCATAGCAATACTGCTCATCCAACGGCTATCACCATCCGGAGCATAAGTTCCCTGTTGATAAATACCCCATGTGCCCGTTGTTTTTCGTAATTCATACCAGCGAACACCTGCATGGTCACTTCCCATGTTCACAGTACGGCTTATTACTATAGACTCATGTCCGGCAAACGTTCTGTATTGCGCCCGAAACATCATTCTGTCAGCAAGCGTTCCTAAATCTTGTGTTGTGCCCGGCTGATCAATTGCTTCAGATGCACTAAAACTCGAATTAAAAGCAGAAGGAGTTAAAGATGCCACCTCTGTAAAAGTTGAATTTGAAGTAGTTACCCAATCAGTATTGAAGGCCCATACTTTTACTCTATCAGAAGCTCCCCAAGTATCATCATCTGTATCCCAGCAAAAATAATTAGGGGTTCCTGTCGAAGGAAATGATCCATCGCAATCTGATGGTAACATCGAATAAGGGTCTGATGTTAATGTCCCATTTGAGAAAAGAAGCATACGTGCACTATTACCAGTCAACATTTCACTTCTTTCCAGTACTGCTGCATATGTACCATTATAACTTCCCCCACTAACTGTAAACCTATTCGCTGCCATATAATAGCCGTCAGGCCAAATTCCAAGCTTTGGATAATCGGGCATATCAGTAAACTGGAATGCATACCGATAATAGGTCCCTGTGGGATCAGGGGGTGTAGATATAGCTATCAGTTCCCATTGCGTGTTGTCACTCGTGTTTACTGCAAACTGTGATACGAGCCATCTGTCAGCTTGTTGGTCATATAGTACAATTGGGTCTCCGTCATTAGTTCCGGTCCATGAACCGGTAAATCCATCCCAAAAAGCAGAACTATTAGTTGGCCCCCATAATGTATTTCCATTTTTATCAAAAATCTCCGTTACATTATTAACCATTTGAACATAATGGTTCGGCCCAACATCTCCCTGTGTATCAGGGGGTGCTACTCCTGATGTGTTATCTCCATTATTTGCTCCGTCAAAATTCTGAAGCAGTCCTCTTGAGCCAGATCCTCCTCTGGTTCCCTGTTCTTTCTGCCAAACAGGATCATTTACCGGCCCAACCGGACCATTTCCGGTTAAATACCTAAATCCGTTTTTTACAATGCCGTCTTTCCATCCCCTATAATCATTATCTTTTATTGGTGTCATCTCCCTCAACGGCTTTGAGATATCAAAATATTTAGCCGTTTGAACTTCCATGGTTTGGCCTACGGGCCGCAAATCTCTTTGGCCAGCATCTTTTTGACCATCGGTATTCTTTAATTTAACTTCTTTTAGAGGTTGTTGTGTAATTCCAAAGAAAGGAATTAAGCCTACGATTGTGAGGAGTAAAAACTTTTTCATGTCTTGCTTGTTTTTCGGTTTAACTGGTACTCATCAATACCTGCCCCTGAAATCTTCGGTTTTATCCGGTATTTCAGAGACAGGTATTGGTATTTATTCTAATTTAATTCATTAATTCTTCTCTATTTCAATTTGATCAATCGGGCTGCATTGTAATAGTTGTCGGATACAATCCGGATGAAATAAACGCCCTCATCCAGTCCTATCAGGATAAATTTTCCGTCAATTGAGCCGTTTATCACCTCAAACTTTCCTGTCCTCACAATACCGCCTACCATGTTCACCAGGCTTATATCAGCCTGCTTGCTGTTTAAATTATCTATGGTAAATCTCACATACTCATTTGCCGGATTAGGCATAATCCTGAACTCTACACTCGGTTCCAGGTTTGTCTGGATTGAAGTACAGGTTTCAACCGTCAATACCATATCATCCGTATATTGATCTTCGCACGGCGATACACTAAAACCTGTCAAACTCAATACGACGCTTCCACTATAAATGTCTTCCGGTCCCGGTGTATATACTGCATCCAGTGATGTAGGCTCATCAAATGAGCCGTCACCGTTTGTTGTCCAGATAAATGTTTCTGTATTTTCAACATAACCTGACGTCCGGAACGTTTCGTAATGACATATTTCAGCATCTTCACCGGCATCGGCATATGCCTGACCTGTTATAGATACGTTCATATCGTCAATAACCGGGTTGCATGCTGCTGAATTAACAGTAAGTTGCAATTTTACACCTCCTGCCTCAATATCGCCGGCTCCGGGATAATACAGAGCATCCAACTGTTCCGGATCATCAAATGTTCCATCTCCAAATGTTTCCCAAAAAACTGAAGCGTAGTTAACGGCATAGCCGTCAAGTTGTACCACATCAGTTTCACAAATTTCTTCATCACTACCGGCATCTGCTTCGGGTTCTCCGTAGATAACCAGTATCATTGAAGAAGAAGCTTCTCCACAGGCTCCGCCTGCTCCAGATGTTACCGTCAATGTAAGGATTATGTCTCCTGTTTCGCCTTCATCCGGCGTATAGGTAGGTGTAAGTGTCGTTTCACCTGATAAAACACCCGAGCCGCTTGTTGTCCATAACAGCGTACTGTTGTCGCTGGCTGTTGCCCCACTGACTGTATAGGATTCGCCAATACAGACAGCTCCGTCAGGACCTGCATAGGCAGTTGCTCCCGGAAGAATAGTTAAAACACAGGATGAAGTTTCGGTACCGCAATACCCTCCGTTTCCGGAAGTTACTGTAAATGTAAATATTACATCTCCCGTTTCCTCCACATCAGGTATGTATGTAGGCGTTAACGTTGTTTCATCTGTCAAGGTTCCCTGTCCATCGGTTTCCCACAAATAGGTACTGTAATCACTGGCAGACGCTCCTGTAATTGTGTACGACTCACCCTGGCAGGACTCATCATCACCCCCTGCATCAGCAAAAGCTTCGGGATAGATAAAGATATTCATATCGGAAACTGCAGTGCCACAAGCACCACCGCCACCAGATTCCACAGTCATAGTCAGGGTAATTTCACCCGTTTCGCCGATCGCCGGTGTATATGAAGGGGTTAAAGTCGTTTCGTCTGCTAATACACCACTCCCATTAGTGGTCCACAGAATAGTACTGTTAGTACTTGCAGTAGCTCCGGCAACCGTATATGTTTCTTCTTCACAGGTGGCACCGTCAGAACCGGCATCAGCTGTTGCTCCCGGAATAATATCCAGTGTCATTGACGAAGTTTCCGTCCCACACATGCCATTGTTAGCTGAAGTAACCGTTAATGTAAATGTTAATTCACCTACTTCATCCGGATCCGGATAATATACAGGTGCAATAGTAGTTTCGTCTGCTAATACCCCAATTCCGTTTGTTGTCCATAAAATCGTACTGTTATCGCTTGCTGAGGCACCCGTAATTGTAAACGACTCATCCTGGCAGGAGATCTCGTTTGGACCTGCATCAGCAAAAGCCGCCGGATACACCTCAATTGACATGGAAGATGTTGCCGTTCCGCACATACCTCCACTTCCCGACTCAACGGTTAACGTCAGTGATACAATGCCTGTTTCACCAACACCCGGAATATAAGTCGGGGTTAAGGTAGTTGCATCCATTAGCGTTCCGGTTCCATCAGTTGTCCACTGATACGTACTGTTACTACTTCCCGAAGCACCGGATACCGTGTATGCTGTTTCTTCACAAGTTTCGGCATCGGAGCCTGCATCAGCATAAGCACTTGGAAGAACTTCCAGAACCATTGATGAAGCAACTGTTCCGCACATACCTCCATTACCGGAAAT
>QMPO01000170.1 GCA_003648625.1 Bacteroidota bacterium | reverse complement strand
TTTCAGGTAAGACCCGGACAAACGGCAGCTTTCGTCTATTTCCGTGTAAAGTTCCAGTCGCTCACCTATCCCGGGGCGCCTTACAGGTATTGCAAATTCTATGTCATTTCCGGTGTCACCGACCTGGTGGTAAACGGGACGGGCGGTCCAGAATCTGAAATGTATGATTATGTGTTTACCGATGGACTGGAACATGCAGCATGCAGTACATATGCAGTTCTTTCTGCTGATGATTTTGTTTTGGGAATACGCGACAGGGCTTTTGTGGATATAAAAAATATATACCTGAATATTGCCTGGACGTTTCCTGCTTTGACGATCAGCCAGATAGAGGCGGTAAAGACTTTTATGGACAATGGTGGCGATTTATTAATATCCGGTCAGGATATAGGGTGGGATTTTATGAGCGGAGCCTCCGGATCGCATAGCTCTCCTGAAGCCACCGATTTTTATGTTAATTATCTGCTGGCCGATTATATTTCTGACGGAACTTCGGCAGATAACATTATTTACCCTAACGGAAATGATGAAGTTTACGGAAACCTGACCGATGCATTTCTGATAAATATTTATGGCCAGAATCTTTTTCCGGACAACATTGCTGCACGGCAGGGTGCTGATGAAGTTTTTTATTACCGGTCGAATGATGTCGCTGCTGTTGTTAAGGCTGCTACGCAGAATCGTAAAATGATTTATTTTGCTGCCGGGCTGGAAATGATCGGGCAGACAGCCATTACCAACCAGATTATGAGCCTGACTTATTACTGGTTCAACAATTCATTGTCAACCGAGGAGTTTGAGGAGAAGTTATCCGGTGTTTTTGCCGGTCAGAATGAGCCAAACCCGGCCAGGGAGAAAACGGTAATTCCGCTTTACCTGCAGCAAAACGGTTCCCTGGTGATTTATAATCCGGAAGGGAAAATAATCAAATACATACCTTTGAAATCAGGAGAAAGCGAAATTAGTATTGATGTGCACGGGTGGAAACCGGGAATTTATTTATACCGGATAATAGCAGGAGCAGAAACTGGCAGGATCCGAAAAATGATCGTTAACTGACGGTGCTTTTTTATAAAATATTTCAACGATTTATAACGGGCAGAAAAGATAATTAGAATTATCTTTGTAGAAAGTGTTCAGACTATGGAAAAATTAAAACAAGGAGATGCTGCACCTGATTTTAAGGGGGTTGATCAGAAGGATAATATAGTTCAGCTGAGTGATTTCAAAGGCAGCAAACTGATCTTGTATTTTTATCCTAAGGACAACACCCCCGGATGTACCGCCGAAGCGTGCAACCTGAGAGATAATTATGAGATGTGGCTGTCGAAAGGCTATAAAGTGGTGGGTGTCAGCCCTGACAGTGTTGCATCGCACAAAAAGTTTGCTGAAAAATACCAGTTGCCCTTTCCGCTGATTGCCGATGACGAGAAAAAGATCATCAAAGCATATGGTGCCTGGGGGCCGAAAAAATTATACGGACGTGAATACGAAGGATTACTGCGCTCCACGTTTCTGATTGACGAGCATGGTAAAATCCAGGAAATATTCACCAAGGTCAAAACGAAAGATCATACAAATCAGATTCTGGAAACAATTTAACACTACATAATATGACCAGCGATAAAGCAAAAGAAAATAACGAAAAGCTGAAGCAGCAAAAACTGAAAGCTCTGGAGGCCACTTTAGGAAAAATTGAAAAGTCTTATGGCAAAGGCACTATCATGAAACTGGGGGATAATCCTATTGATACCGTAGATGTAATTTCGACGGGCTCTATAGGTCTTGATCATGCCCTGGGTGTTGGCGGGGTGCCTAAAGGACGGGTTGTTGAAATTTACGGTCCCGAATCGTCAGGTAAAACCACCCTGGCCATGCACATTGTTGCCGAAGCGCAAAAAGCGGGAGGTATTGCTGCCTTCATCGATGCCGAGCATGCGTTCGACCGTACTTATGCCGAAAAACTGGGAGTTGACATAGAAAACTTATTAATTTCCCAGCCTGACAACGGAGAGCAGGCACTGGAGATCACCGACAGTTTGATCCGCTCGTCAGCCATTGACGTTATTGTGATCGACTCGGTGGCGGCACTGACACCGAGGAGTGAGATTGAAGGAGAAATGGGCGACTCGAAGATGGGTCTGCAAGCCCGGCTGATGTCGCAGGCACTGCGGAAACTTACAGCCAACATCAGCAAAACCGGAACGGTTTGTATTTTCATTAACCAGTTGCGTGAAAAGATCGGTGTGATGTTCGGGAATCCTGAGACCACTACGGGGGGCAATGCGCTGAAGTTTTACTCCTCTGTCCGTCTGGACATCAGGAGAATAAGTCAGATAAAAGACTCGGAAAATGTTACAGGAAACCGGACCAGGGTAAAAGTTGTGAAAAATAAAGTAGCACCGCCTTTCCGCAAAGCCGAATTTGATCTTGTATACGGTGAAGGCATCTCCAAAGTAGGTGAGATCATTGACCTGGGTGTCGACTTTGACATCATCAATAAAAGCGGTTCGTGGTTCAGTTATGGCGATACCAAGCTGGGACAGGGGAGAGATGCTGTGAAAAGTCTTTTGAAAGACAACCCGGATCTGGTTGAAGAGCTGGAAGCTAAGATCATGGAAGCACTTAAAGCAACTAATTAAGCTGGTTTCTTTTCTATTATTTAATATTTTAATCAACTAAAAATGATGAGGATCTTCATTCTTGTTTGGGTGTTTGTTTTCGCTGTTGTTGCCTGTAATCGTAATGGAGGAACATCTTCGGAAAAAGAAATAAAAGCAATCCTATCGGCAGACTCGATAGAGTTGGTTACTGACCTGATCAGAAATGATTCGGCTGATTTCCGGCTTTATCTTACACGGGCCCGTCTGAATCTGGAGCGGGGAAAAATAGATCCGGCTTTTAGAGATGTAAATACGGCGCTTGACCTGAATCCGGAAGCGCCGGAAGCCTTCATGCTTTTATCAGACCTCTACTTTATCCTGGGTAACCTGGATAACGCTTTTTCCGCCTTGCGTAAAGCGGCCGAATTAGACCCCGCCAATGAAATTCCTTATGTGAAACAGGCGGAGGCTTATCTGGTCATCCGTAATTATTCGATGGCGCAAAAAAGTGCTGACAGAGCATTATCCATCAATGTAAACAATGCGGATGCCTACTTTTTAAAAGGTGTTGCTTTTATCGAACAGGGTGATACAGCAAGCGCCATTACGCATCTGCAGATATCTGCAAATCTGGATACCACTAAATACGAAGCATATATGCAACTGGCTTCTGTTTATCAGCAACGAGGTGATACGTTGGCCTTTGATTATTATTTTTCCGCCTTGAAAATTCATCCTGACGATGAAAAAGCACTGTTTGGCCTGGCCAGATTTTACCAGGATTTGGGACGTTATGATGAGGCAATTGGCTATTACGGAAAAGTGAACCAATTATATCCGCTGAATAAAGAAGCTTATTTTAACAAGGGATATATCTACCTAGTAGAAGAAGAAGATTTTGATCGTGCAGCAGCAGCTTTTCAGCAGGCTATAAACATTGATCCTTCGTATGTGAAAGCGGTTTACAATCTGGGCAGGACATATGAAGCACAGGGACTGTATGATGAGGCGGCGGTGAAATACAGACAGGCATTGGAACTACACACCAACTACTCACTGGCTATCGAAGGCCTGAACCGGATGGGGAAATAAAGATCAGTAGCCCAAAAGGGTGCCCAGCTGATAAACAATAAAAGAAACAACCCATGCCAGAACTGTGGTATACACCACTAAAAACAATGACCATTTCCAGTTTCCTGATTCATTTTTTATAGCAGCTACTACAGCGATGCAAGGGAAATAGATAAGGATAAACAGCATAAAAGACAGAGCCACCAGGGGGGTGAATACATGCTGCCCTTTTCGGGGACCGCTCAGGTACTTGTGTTCCCTGATCTTATCTACCAGATTACTCCCCTTTGCATCCGGTTCGGTCTGGTATAAGACACCCATGGTGCTGATAACGATCTCTTTGGCGGCAGAACCGGCAACCAGGCTGACGCCCATCTTCCAGTCGAAACCGATTGGATAGATCACCGGTTCAACAAATTTACCGATCATGCCTATAAACGAATGCTCCTGCTTCAGTTGCTGACGTTCCAGTTCCAGCTTTTTGATCTGTTGACTTTTTTCTGCTGTCAGCAGATTTACTTCTTCGTCTGAAGTTCCTTCCTGACTGATTTTAGCAGCATAGGATAGCTCCAGCTGTTGAATTTTGGCATCTGTCTCCCGGTCAATTTTCTCTCCGCGCGGAAAATATCCCAGGGCCCAAATGATGATGGAAGCAGCGAGGATAACCGTACCCATTTTTCGTAAATACTGTTCTCCTTTAAACCAGGTTTGTTTCAGTACCGACTTGAATACAGGTACTCTGTATGGAGGAAGTTCCATCACAAAAGGAATGGTCTCCACTTTGAAAATGGTCTTTTTCATGATCCAGGCAACAACACCGGCCAGGAGAATTCCGAACATGTATATGGCAAATAACAGAGAACCCCGATAATCGGTAAAAAATGCAGAGATAATGAGTATATAAACAGGATAACGTGCGCTACACGACATAAACGGAAGAATCAGCATAGTGACTAATCTGTCGGTTTTGTTTTCGATGGTGCGCGTGGCCATAATGGCAGGCACGTTACATCCGAAACCCATCAACATGGGAATAAACGACTTACCATGCAAGCCAACCTTATGCATCAGTTTGTCCACAATAAAAGCAATGCGTGCCATGTAACCGCTTGCTTCCATAAGTGTAATGAAAAAGAACAGGATAAGGATGTTGGGAAGGAAAACGATCACGCCGCCAACACCCCCCAGGATACCGTCAATGATAAGATCCTTGAACATATTATCGGGCATGATACGGGAAAGAAAATTACCGCTTATAATGATAAGCTGTTCAATCCAGTACATCGGGTAATCACCGATGAGAAATGTAGCCTGAAATGTGATCCAGATAGCCAGCAGAAATATAGGATAGCTCAGAAACTTATTTGTGATCACTCGGTCGATGATGCGGCTGCGGGTAATCTTGCTCTCTGTTTCGGCAGGTTTTAGGGTTTCCCGTAAAGCGCCTTCAATAAAACCGTATTTGGCATCGGTGATAATGGTTTCCAGCGATTCATTTCTCAGCTTTTCAACATCCTTCGCTTCCTCATTGGCTGTTTCAATTATTTCTGCTGCATTCGGGCAATCTTTAACTCTTTTCAATCCCTGTTCGTCGCGTTCCAGTAACTTGATGGCTATATACCTGGGAGCCACTTTAATGGTCAAGAACTCATTTCCCTCTTTTTTCAACAGATCCTGTAACGATTTAATGGCTTTTTCAATGCGGTATCCGTAATTGATGTGTATGTGCCTGACAGTCGTGTCCCGGTCCTCATAAACATCAATGATCTTTTCGAAAAGCTCCTCTATACCTTTGTTTCTTGATCCAACCGTTGGTACCATCGGGATACCGATCATTTTGCCCAGAGCATGGTAATCGAATTTATCTCCTTTTTCCAGGAATTCGTCCCACATATTCAGAGCGATTACTACCTTCCTGTCCATGTCGATCAACTGGGTGGTCAGGTACAGATTTCGCTCCAGGTTGGATGCATCGATAACGTTCAAAATGACATCGGGGAGTTCATTGATCAGATGGTCGCGTACATAAAGTTCTTCCGGGGTATAACTGGTCATCGAGTATGTTCCCGGTAAGTCAACCAGATTGAATGTATATCCGTTATGTTCAAACTTCGCTGTTTTTGCATCAACAGTAATACCTCCGTAGTTACCGGTTTTTTCTTTGGAATGTGAAGCCAGGTTGAAGATAGTGGTCTTTCCGCTGTTGGGATTTCCCACCAGAGCTACATTGATGGTTTTGCTTTTTTTGACCGGGGATAACTGCAACGACTGCTCAATCTGTAAAACACCGTTGTAATCATTTCGGGCTTCAGTCTCTCCATTGATTGTTACTTCAATCAGCGAAGCTTCACTTCTTCTGAGCGATACCTCGTAGCCAAGAATATTGTACTCTATCGGATCTTTTAAGGGCGCATTTTTGACGACTATTACCTGCTTGCCAACGACAAACCCCATTTCGATGATCCTCTTACGGAACGCACCCCTTCCCTTTACTTTTGTAATAATAGCTTTATCACCTGTTTTGAGGTCGGCGAGGGTCATTTATTTTCGGATGTTTATCATGCAAAGTAAGCACTAATTAACCGTATATAAAATACCTAAATATGGGTATTATATTTTTAAAAAAGATCCAGTGATTTAGCAAACTGAGGGGGCTCGGCTTCATCGCTGTGCAACAGATGATGTGTTCTGTTAAGAATGTTACCGATGCGGTATCCCCAGTGTGTTGCAAAAAGCAATTTGATATCAGCCACGGCATTCTGGCGGGCGTCAAACGTATTTTTCTGATACAGCATAATCAGGTCTTTCATGTCCTGGTAGATATCTGCAATGTTCTCAGCCAGGCTGGCTTTCAAAGGTTCCGTATCGTTAATGTAAAGCGGGTCGATGGTCCAGAATTCATCCTGCTTACCGAATTTTTCACGTAGCAGCAAGAAAACACGTTCCCACTGTTCTTCTGTT
>QMPO01000169.1 GCA_003648625.1 Bacteroidota bacterium | reverse complement strand
TGTTTATCCTTTGAATGGTATTTGTGTCCACAATAAAACTACATCCATTGATGCTAACGCGCAACTGGCCCTGGATATTCTTCAGGCATTAGGCTTACGATATTCAAAAGCGGAATTTGTCGCCTGCCCTTCGTGTGGTCGTTCCTGTTTTGATATACAGGACCACCTGGAAAAAGTCAGGAAGAAGACAGCGCAATTGAAAGGTCTGAAGATTGCCGTAATGGGTTGCATTGTAAATGGGCCCGGTGAAATGGCAGGGGCCGACTATGGCTATGTTGGCAGCGGAAAAGGGATAATAGATCTATATAAAGGTACTTTGCTTGTACGTAAAAACCTCGATGAATCCCTGGCTGTTGATGCTTTAATTGAACTAATTAAAGAAAACGGAGACTGGCAGGAAGAAAAATGATTCCCTGGTAAATAAAAAAGGTGGGCCTTGCGGCCCACCCTCAGGGAAACAATTAAGGTAAATTCAGCGAAACAACATTACGGTTTAACTATCAGGTACAAGCAACCCCAATAATTAAGGCAACGTCATTTCATTTACCCCAAGCTGTCTCATTTGCTTGCTTTGTATCAACGTCGCAATAAATATTTTGTCCAAAGGTAACATCATTTATGTTAATTATCAAGTGGTTCTGAAAAATTACATCCTTCAAAGAAACTTTTTGAGAAAGAATCCTTGTTAAAAAGGTCTCCATTCAGGTATTTTGACTCTTCAATTTCCTTCGGTGGAGGCTCCGGTGTAACGCTTATAATCTTAAATTCTGTACGCCTGTTCAACTGGTGTTCTTCCTCTGTACACGACAGGCAGGGGTTGCAAATAACAACCGGTTTCGATTCACCATATCCTTTGGCTGTAATCCGGTTTGCATCAACACCATGCTCTATAATGTAGTCAACAGCAGCCTGCGCCCTGCGTTGCGAGAGCTTCATATTGTATTCATCACTGCCTCTGCAATCGGTGTGCGAACTTAATTCAACGGTGATTGGATTCTCCTGCATGATCCGCACAAGATTGTTCAATGCGGGTTTGGCATCTTCACGAATAAATGATTTATCAAAATCATAATAAATATTGTCCACGGTAAATACTTTTCCGGCCTTAGGTTTTTCCAGGATCAGATCGCGCACGGTAAAATATTTATTACCCACACTAATACTTGAACAATCACTAAAATAACCTTCTTTGCTGGCCTTAATGGCGTATTCGCTTCTGGGACTTACTTCAAGCTCGTAATGACCTGCCAGGTCCGTTTTTAGAATATTAACCTTATTCGTGTTTTTGTCGAGGACAAATACAGTTGCATTTGCAAGAGGAACGCAATCAACACCCAGGTCGCTACAGGCTAAAACTTTACCACTTACTGTTATTAATCCTTCAAAGGCATAAATATCATCTTTTCCGGCACCTCCCGGACGGTTTGAACTGAATAAACCGATATTCAAACCAGGAATGAAGGTAATCCCAAAATCATCGTAAGATGAATTCAGCGGGGCCATCATATTCACAGGTTCCGACCATCCGTCATCCTCCTGTTTTGAATAAAAGACATCCAATCCGCCGTATCCCAAATGTCCTGCCGAAGCAAAATACAAAGTGCCGTCTTCATGCATGTAAGGAAACATTTCGTTTTCGGATGTATTGATAACAGGACCCAGGTTTTTGGGTTCGCCCCAGCCTTCTTCGGTCCATTCTGATACATACAAATCAGTACCACCAAACCCTTCGGGCATGTCCGAAACAAAATACAGTTTGTTATCATCAGGTGACAATGCCGGATGTCCAATAGAATATGTATCGCTGTTAAGATTTATCGGCTTTGCTTTGGTCCATTTGCCATCTGCAAGTTCCGATGTGTAAATTTTAAGCCGGTAGGTAATGATATTATCCTGGTCTTTTTCACCTTTTTTCTTGATGGTTCTGGTAAAGTAGATAACATCTTCAGCGTTGTTAAGGACGGCTGTTCCATCATGATACACATCATTAAGTTTGTTGGAAAAACTTTCGGCCTCTGCATAAGAAGGATCGTATAAAGGGCTGGAGCTGTCAGCTGTTGCAAAGAAAAAGTTCAGGTAAGGAGCTCCGGTCCAGTCGTAGGTGGGGTTCAGATATTTTTTTAGTTTCCGGTCGGATGAAAACAAGACGCCGTCTTTATAAATAATAGGTGAAAACTCTGAATTTTCTGTGTTGAGGGATGAAATATTATGCGCCTGGTTTTTAGGTGCAGTATTGAGCAGGGAATAAATTTCTTCGCAATATTCAGCAAAAAGAGATCCTTTAGGATCATCAGGAACAAGCCTGGCATAAGTTAAAAATTGCTCTTTTGCTTCCTGGTATTTTCCCAGGGTACGCAATACCTGACCATAATAATAATGATTGATCGGGTCGATACCTGCCGAATCGATGACTTTCCCGTACATATCAGCTGCCTTTTCTTCGTCTCCCGTCAAGCGGTAACAATCAGCCAGCAATTCCATTGCTTCCTGTTTTCCATCTTTATCTTTTGCGATAATATTTTCCAAAACAGGAATAGCAATAGCATATTCATAGAACGTAACACGTTTATCGGCTTTTTTAATTGATTGGCCGTATGTCTGGGATCCCCAAGCTGTCAAAAAGGCCAGCGTTAAAATAAAGTATGTAGATTTCATAGGTTTTCTTATTTGAATTGTTGATGTCAAAAGTTAACTAGAAATACCTTGGTGTTAACATTCTGTTTTTAATTATCGGAATATTGTATTCCAACATTATTTCGTGTGATCCACTGTTATATTGCTGAATTTCGTTCATATATATATCATACGAGTATCCTATTCTGAGCTTTTCACCAATCACAACTTCTGCAAGCAATACAACTGCTTTTTTTGTTCTGTAAGAAACCCCAAGCCAAAGCGTATTTTTTATTAATAAGCTGGCGTTCAGATCGACCTGAACAGGAGCATTTGGTGTAAACTTCACCAGAGTTGATGGCCTGAGCACTAAACTTTCACTCAATGGTATGGCAACTCCGGCCATAGCGTAAAAGTGTCTGATCAATGTTCCGTAAACCGATTCATCGTTCGAATTTTCTATGTAACCATACTCTGCCTCAAATAAGTGCTTTGACGAAAGGCCCACATAAAACCTGTTGGTATTATAGTAAATTCCAAAGTTGGCATCAGGGACGAACTTTTTTGAATATCCATTGGTTAACAAAGCATCCGATTCATCAGGTACGGTTATTTTATTGATATCGAAAGTAGTGTATTTGATACCACCCTGAAGGCCAAACGCCAGGTATCCTCTGCCCAGTTTTAACCTGTAGGCAAAAGAACCAATGACACCAGAGGATTGATAAGGTCCCAGAATATCGGTGTAGAAATATAATCCCAGACCAAGATTATCATTCTTCAGGGGCGACTGAATAGAAAATGTGAGAGTTTGCGGGGCTCCTTCAATCCCTACCCATTGCCTTCGCCCGACAAGAGTCATGCTTAAACCATCACGTGAACCAGCATAAGCCGGGTTGATGATCAGTTTGTTGAACATGTATTGGCTGAACAATGCATCTTGCTGAGCAAAAGCTCCTAAGCCAAGCATTGTTATCAATAGTGTAAATACTGTCCTTTTCATATCAGTAGTTTTTTAAGTATTCTCGTTTTTTTTATTGATGTGCACCGTGCATGAAAACCCATCCGGTAAATGTTCTTTCAACACCTTCTATTTTTATATAAAATACGTAGTAATAAGTGCCATCTGGCAACACTTTATCATGTTTGCTTTTACCATCCCAGTAAACACTGCTGTTGTCATAATGCTCCAGGAAGTTAATTTCGTCTCCCCAGCGGTTGAACAGGAATACTTTATTCTCGGGATAAAACTGGATACCGTCAATGATCCATTTATCATTTACTCCGTCTCCGTTAGGTGTAAGAGTGTTATAGAATATAAGATCTTCAACTTCTACATAAATGTAAACATATGCTGAGTCACATAAGTTAGTTTGTTCGGCATCGCAAATTGAATAACGTAACACATCATCTCCGGCGAAATTCTCATTTGGGGTATATGTTAATGTACCATCTTCGTTGATCGTAGCCATTCCGTTTTCAGGTTCATCCAAAATGGTGATTGTTGGCAGCTCATCGCTCGGGTATGAATCATTTAACAGGATGTTAATGGTTCTTGGTGTATTATAATACGTTGTATCATAATCATCAACTGCAAAAACCTGATCCTGAGTTCCTGTTACGTAAACAAACACTGTATCAACGTCATAGCAACCAGACATACCGTCAGTAACCTGGAGAATAAACATTGTGGGATTATCATTCAAATCTACCGTTGTCGGGTTCTGTTCATTAGGATCTAATAGTAATTCTTCGGGTGTCCAGTAATAAGAGTATAATTCTGATCCTCCGGTTGCTGAACCCTGAAGCGTAGTACTTGTACCCGTAAGGATTGTTTGGTCTTCACCAGCATAAGCTACCGGATTTTCATTTAGAATCAACACCATTTCGTCACTGGCATTTTCACAATCCCCTGCGGCAACAGCTGTCAAAGTCAATGTAACCTGTCCGCTGGCAAGGTCAATGGCGCCTGCGGTATAAATTGGATTCAGGATTGTATTGTCGTCAAATATTCCGTCACCACTGGTAGTCCACACTAAAGAAACATAATCGGACGCCAGAGCGCCTGTTATTTCATAGCTGGCAGAAGACGCACAAACCTCACCGTCTTCGCCTGCAAAAGCTGTTGGTTCAGGAACAAATTCCAGAATCATTTCATCCGAAGCGTCTTCACAGGAACCGCTTGCAAAAGCAGTCAGTGTTAATGTTACATTACCCTGTTCCAAATCGGCTGTGCCAGGCATGTAAACAGGGTTCAGAATTGTATTGTCGTCAAATGATCCGTCACCGCTGGTAGTCCACAGCAAGGATTCGTAAGCAGTTGCGGTTGCGTCTGACAATTCATAACTTCCTGTTCCACAAGTTAAAGCATCTTCGCCGGCAAATACATCGGGTTGTAGCGTGAAGGACAAGGTCATCTCGTCGGTAACATCAGGGCAAGACGTTCCACTGTAGGCAGTGATAGAAAGCATCACGCTACCTGTTGCTAAGTCAGCAACACCCGGTGTATAGATTGGATTTAAGGCTGTCTCATCGTCAAATGTACCATCACCATTAGTAATCCATAATAATGATGTATAATCTGACGCTGTGGCATTATTTAATGTATAAGTATCGTTTGCACAAATATTGGCATCATCCCCTGCAAAAACTTCAGGTGTCGGATTGAAATTAAGAATCATATCATCCGAGGCGTCCTCACAGGATCCCAAACCAGTAGCTGTAAGTGTAAGAGTAACACTTCCTGCTAACAGGTCAGCGCTTCCCGGTGCATAAACAGGGTGAAGAATATCGTTGTAGTCAAACTCACCATCCCCACTGGTAGTCCAGAGCAACGTAACGTAGTTATCTGCTGTGGAATTTACTAATTCATACGGATCAGTTTCGCAGGTAGCGTCATCCTGGCCTGCAAATACTTCCGGTGCATCAAGAATGGATAAAGTCATTTCATCTGAAGCATTACCACATAGTTCATTTCCAAAGGCTGTTAAAGTCAGAATAACACTCCCAGAGGTTATATCAGATGTTCCCGGTGTATAAGTTGGGTTCAATGCGGTTGCGTCATCAAATAAACCATCTCCCGAAGTTGCCCATTGTAATGACTCATAGTTTGAAGCAGAGGCAAATTCGAGGAAATAAGAATCTGTTTCACAGATGGCGGCATTTGGACCGGCATCAACTTCAGGTTCTGCTTCAATAAACAGGGTCATTTCATCCGAAGCATCATCACATAATTCGTTGCCATAAGCAATTAATGTCAGAATAACACTTCCGTGGGCTATATCAGATTCTCCCGGAGTATAGGAAGGGTTGAGTAACGTAGCATTGCTAAAATGACCATCTCCGGAAGTATGCCAGTGAATTGTTATATAGTTAGTGGCAGTAGCATCATCAAGATCGTACATATTATCGCCACATACTGTAGCATCTTCTCCGGCATAAGCGGTAGGAGCACCATAGATCATCAAAGTCATGTTGTCTTCTGCATCCGGGCAATTGCCAATTCCGTAAGCGGTCAGTGTCAATACTACAGCACCGGTTTCTCCTGCTCCTGGTGTATAAACTGCATTCAGATCATTTGCATTTGAGAATGTACCTGTTCCACCTGACCACTCAACGTAATCATAATTGGCAGCGGTTCCCTGAAGGGTATATGTATCGGTTTCACACATTTCACCATCTTCTCCGGCATCAACAAATATTTCAGGAGGTTCGGTTAAGGTAATGGTTCCACTTACTTCACAACCATGAGCATCAACAACAAGCCATGGATAATCCGTTCCGGCAGAGATGTTTTCAAAAACCCCGGTACCATTAGTCTCACCATTAAATGTATAAGTATAATCCGGGGTTCCTCCTTGCGCAATAATCGTTACAGTTGTTGTTCCGCCAAAACATTCTATTGGTTCAAATTCTAAATCAGCAATAAGTTCCTCAGGCTCAGTAATCGTTACCGAAGCGTCGGCAGTACATCCGTTGGCGTCCGTTACTGTTACCGTATAAGTTCCTGCAGCAAGCCCTGTAG
>QMPO01000168.1 GCA_003648625.1 Bacteroidota bacterium | reverse complement strand
GTAAGTATAGCTTATGTATATAAAAGGTACGCTACACCAATATATGAAATCACCAGCAGCCTGCTACTGGAAGTGGGAAACTCAAATTCTCCACTGACTAATAAAAATGCAAACGAAGACAATGTATTCCAGGGATTTGGAATTACAGACAGTGACCGCAATATCTTTAATCAGTTAATCGTATTAACTTCTACTCCCATATTAAACAGAACACTTGAAGAATTAGATTTTGATATTAATTATTACTCGGTTGGCCGCGTTAAATCAAGGGAGATATACAAGGAGTCCCCATTTGAAGTTATATGGGATTACGAACATCCTCAGTTAATATATGCTGACTTTCTCCTGGAGATATTACCTGATGGAAAATTGTTGATTAAAGTTGAAGATGAACATGCGGCAATTTTTGATTTTTTAAATTCAGAAATCGTTACTTACGTAACTAACCTGAGTTTCTCAAAGGAAGCAGCCTACAACGAAGTGATTAAAACAGATTACTTTTCTTTCATAATAAAACCAAAGAGAGAGCGAAATAAAATTGAAACAGCTACTTATAAATTTCGATTTAATATACGAAGCGACCTGTTGAAGCAATACAAGAATGACTTATCCGTCAACATGCTCTCACAAGAGACATCTATCATAGAGCTAAGCCTTAAGACATTAAATGTTGCCAAAGGCATAGATTTCCTTAATACGCTTGTTGCGGTATACCAGGCATATACACTTGAGAGAAAGAATGAAAATGCCAGCAGAACAATTAATTTCATCAGTACGCAACTTCAGACGGTTTCAGATTCACTCGGTATTTCTGAGAATGCCATGCAGGCCTTTCAGTCTAAGCATAAATTGCTCAATATCTCTATTCAATCAGAACAGCTGCTTGACCAGGTGAATGAGTTGGAAAAAGAAAAAGTAGTCTTGGAAACAAAGAATAAGTACTATAAGTATTTAAGAGAATATATCATTAATAATCAGGAGTTGGAAACAATTATAGCCCCCTCGGCTATGGATATCGATGATCCCCTTTTAAATGCCCTTATTTTAGAATTAAATAATCTAAGCATAGAGAAATCAAGTATGACTTCTGTGAAGAACACGGAGCATCCAAAACTAAAAAGGCTTAATGCTCAGATTGAAAATGCCAAATCTAATTTATTGGAAAATGTAAACAATATAATATCTCAATCAGAATTAGCATTAACGGACGTGAAAAACCGGCTTTGGAGGTATGAAAGAAGAATACAGACCCTTCCTGAAACAGAACGTAATTATATAAATATTGAACGAAAATACCAACTCAACAATGAGACTTATACGTTCCTGTTACAAAAACTTACAGATGCACAAATAGCTAGAGCATCTAATGTGTCAGACAGCCGTGTAATTGAAGATGCACATATAAAAGGGATTGGTCCGGTGGAGCCTAAAAAGTCAAGAATATACTTAATAGCTTTATTTCTGGGATTATTTGTGCCTGCACTTATAATTCTAATGAAATACTTTAGTACGAATAAGATCACAACTGTTGATGATATTAAAGAGATAACCAATGCTCCTGTTGTTGGGTTGGTATTTAATACCCGAAAAGATTACAAAGGAAATACGCTTATACTCGACAAGCCAGGTTCTCCTGCCAGTGAACAATATCGCTCTGTTAAAAATAAGATCAACTTTATTTCCGGGAAGAAGAGTAATCCGGTCATAGCTTTTACATCTTCAATAGCAAATGAGGGGAAATCATTTAGTGCACTGAATATTGCTTCTTTATATGCTTTATCAAAGAAAAAAACGGTTCTTCTGGATCTTGATCTTCGCATGTCATCAATGGCGAAGAATCTTGAATTAGATACTGACAAAGGTGTTGTTTCCTATTTGACAGGAGAAGCTGGCATCGATGACATTACATTCTCGTCAAAACATCCTGATCTTGACATAATCCCTGCCGGTCCAATTCCATCGAATCCTGCTGAGTTATTAATAGATGAGCGTTTGGAGAAGCTTATGGATAAGCTCAAATCAACATACGATATGATAATAGTTGACACCTCTCCTGTTGGCGTTGTTGCAGATACGCTTCAGATAACTTCTCAATTTGATATCATCATTTTTGTTGTACGGCAACGGATGACCAAAAAACAGGTATTCAAAAGTGCTATTGAAGAATTACAAAACTTTAATGTGGATAAATTAGGTGTTTTGTTTAATGATGTCTCCAGCAGAGATATGAAACATGGTTATGGATACACTCTGGGGTATGGGTACGGTTTAGGATACGGCAGGACTGCAAAGAAATAAAAGAAATCAAACCTTTTCAGGTTAAATAAGAATGGAAGCACTACAAGTCACAATTACCGAATTTAATAAAATAAACTTGTAATAGTCTTCATGGTTTTATAAAGCTGACGGTAAATAGTTTTTTTACGATTAGGCTCTAAATAGATCGGTGTGCTTAAAATAATAAAACCGAAAACAACTATCAATCCAAACAATATATTGACATTTAAACCTTTCTGGCTTAGCCATAGCGCCAGAGTGATGAAAAAAACATTGATAAAGATTGTAATTAGGGTTACCAATAAATGTATTTTTTGAAGCCTGAGTAAACAGTGATGTAAATGACAATTATCAGGAGAGAAGGGAGACCTTCCATTGAGGATTCGCACAAAAACGATTCTTAATATATCGATAAGGGGTATAATTAATATACTGAAAGCAACAGCGGGAGCGGCATTAATAGCATAAGAACTTGTTGAGATTAGGTTGAGCTCAATGAACTGGATGGTTGAAACCGCTATTAGAATACCAATAGTAAGAGAACCGGAGTCTCCCATGAATAATTTGTTTTTTTCCCCAAATACATTGTACATAAAAAATGCTGCAAGACTGCCCACTAGTGCATAACACATGATAGCATGCTGCGTATATCCCGCGATGTAAAACCATGTGCCAAAAACAACCGACGCAATTATAGCTATTCCCGATGCTAAACCATCTACACCATCGATAAGATTAAATGAATTAATAACTACAAGTATTAAAAATAGTGAAGAGACAAAACTGACAAAGTAACTTACTTCTGTTAAGCCAAATAGCCCCTGGAAATTAGTGATTCTGACATCTCCTAGAATAACGAGTATTAATGCAGCAATGATTTGCATGATAAATTTTTTATGTGCTGCAATAGCTAGAATGTCATCTTTCAGGCCAACAAAGAACATTATTGTTACAGCTGCAACAACGTATTTTAACATGCCAAAACTATAGCCATTTGATGCAATAGCAATACTAATTGTAAATCCAATGAAAATAGCGACACCACCAATTCTGGGGATAGCTTTTTTGTGAACTTTCCTGGCTCCTGTTTCATCAAAGAGCTTTTTTGCATAACAGATTCGGATTATAGGCGGGATTGCTATACTTACAATAATGATACCCAAAACCAAAGCCAGGATGACATATAATAAATCTATGTTATTTTGAAGGAGTTCCATTTACCTAAGCTCAAATTATGATAGCTTATCTTTCAGAAACCAAATAGTGTCAAAAAGCCTCTTTAGAGAAAACTAACGTACCATTATTCTGTTCATTATTACTCTTTAGTGCTTGTTCGCCGCTAACTAAATAATTGTACATTTTGGTTTTGTTATCACCAAATATCATAATTGGAGTAAAGTTGATCTAAGATACCAACTAATGAATTGTCGATTTATTAGCTGACCTTTACTTTAGAAATGAGACATTATTTCCCGTAAATAAATGGCTTGAAGTTGTTGGTAGTATAATTGGTTTTAGTTTGCCTATGGGAAAGGCTAGCTTGTAAGCAAAAGCAAATATATGAAAATAAGTGCTAATTGCAAACTAAATAAAAAGAAAAATGAAATTAAATTAACAAATGTTACATCGTTTAACATAGAGATTATCCGGAAAACCACTTCGTTTGTCTAATTTACATATGTGACATTTGTCAGTAAGTCAAGAAGATAGGTTGTGTACATTGTGTGTGCATGAAATGCACTTTATATTGAGTGAGAAGAGAAACTATTTATTAACACGTTTGTTATAATATAACAAATACACATGCAATAAATGTGAATTATTAAGAATAAGTTTTACTATTTTATATTAAAGCTTCTATAACTTTGCATATTTTAATATTAAGAACATTGAAGATCATTTCAAGGATACTTTTCGCTTGCCTTTCAGTTCTCTTTGCTTCCGGTCTGCTTGCTCAGGATGCTTACCAGGTCATACAGCCAGTCGAAGCTGTCATGAAGGCCAAGCAATATAAGGATGGATCAAATGAAAAACAGATTTTCGCCTCCCTTGCTGTTAATAATATAAAAAACATACACCAGGTGTCCATTTACATTAAAGGTGATTTGCTGGTGTCGGTAAAAAGGGATAAGGAAGGCCACTTATTTTCTTACGTTAAAATGCTACATTCTGTGATTTCCGGGGAAGTGTATTTTAGAAACTTTCTTATTGATACAATCTTATTTCCAAAAGCATTTGAGGGCTACTTATTTATTTATAAGAGGCATGAGCTTATTTCAAAGATTCCTGTGGAAATGCTTTTAACGGGAGGGGTGCTGGATCTCGAATCAATTGAATACAAATTTTCAGGATTTGATCAGATTACTGCTGAGATTCAGATCAGCCGCTTTTTTCTCAGCGACAGCCAATTACAGGAATACATGGATTTAGCCAATGCTGTCAATACATATTATTCATATAATGAGGCGCTTCGTCTTCTGCTTGAAAGATTGGATAAGGATCGTTTAAACAGAGGCATGTCAAGTGCATCTACCTTCATTGCGTGGCACGAGATAAACAGAATAAAAAGCTATCTGAATGAGCATATGCTGAAAGAAACGCTGAACCTTGAGGAAAAAGATCCCGCTAACTTGCTCGAAAAGGAAGAAAAATTGCTCAGACTTGAACGAAGAGCCGCTACTTTATTTATTAAAGAACTGCAGAAGGGAAAGCGAGGTAAGCTGTCTGACCGCGAGATATATTGCCGCGCTTACGTTGATCTGTCAGTAAAATATATTGAGTTGGCTAAAAATTACCCGCCGAATATGTCAGCAGCTTTTAATGAATTAGTGCATATTTTTCCCATTGAACAAGACCTGAACAGAATGAGTAATGCCGCTTCATTTTATGATCTATTCCGGATTACCGGTGTGCCACCTACAACACAGCGTATATATAACTATTTTGTTGATGAAGCGAAATCGCAGTTAGATGAGGAAAGATACTTGAATGCACTTGCCCTTATCAGAAATGCCAAAGAAATAGAGTGCTTTTTCGAATCCATTGTGTCATCCCGAGAGGAAGAGGAAGTCTATGTTAATTCGTTGGATGGGTTACTGAGCTCTTTTCTGCAGGTATCTGTAATGGCTTATAAAGCGCGGAATTTTAAAATGGCCAAAAGGTATTACCACAACGCACAGCAGATTTACGAAGAACATGTTACTTTACTTGGAAGTGAAGAGAAGATTAAGTACACATTCCGGAATTTTGTAGAGAAACAGGTTGAATTAGCCGGTTTGCTTCTTGATGATGATTCGTATGAAGAAGCCATTACTCTTCTGGACGATGCCAAAAGTATTGTGGATCAACATAGTTTTACACAGGACCATCTCAATTTTTCTTCAAATTATAAAAGAGGTTATACTGGTTTGTACGAAACACTGGTGGATAGTGTGGCATATTACCTTGAGCAGGAAAAAAAAGAAAACGGACTTTCGGCGTTGCTTTATTCAGCTGAGTTTGAGCAAACACATTCCGAATACCTTGAGCGCGATGAAAGAATCACTTCCTACGCATTTATATTGTATGACAAGTTTTATCAGCAGGGTTTGTCAAAATTAAACGGAAAGTATCCTGAGCAGGCTATAAAATACCTGCTGGAGGCAAAAAAGATCAACGAGCTGTTCCTGCAACAAAGGAATACAGGCATTGATTCCCTGGTCAGCGTTGCAGCAGTTCCTTTAATTGAAGAGCGAATAAGAAAAGCCGAATTTGAAGTCTGGGCAAACAGGCTGGAGAATGCCAAAATATTAAAGCAGGAAGCTCTTTCTTTGCAAAGCAAATATCAACTGATGGAGAACGCGGAAATTTGTCAGGCCATTTCATCTTTGGATCAGAAGATCGAACAGAGGGCATGCGTTGCTTTGCAATATAAAACTGATAACATATGTCGTATTGTTCGCAACAGGATTGCTGCCGGAAAAATTAATGAAGCAGAGCAGAAACTGTCTGATATGGATTCGCTATTAAATGAATACTCCTGGTGTGCTGTGGATACAACAGAGTTGTCAGGCCTGAGAGAAGCCTATCGGAATTTGTTTGATTACGTAAACCGATGGAATGCCTTGACAGAAGATATGAGTACCGTGTCTTTTAACGAGTCCCTGTCAAGATATACAAGTCTGAGTAACGACTACAGGGAATATAAGCTGGAGCGCTATGTGCAAAACCCGCCTCCATTGAACGTGATGATAGACAACAAAGGTAATGTTAAGCTGATCGAAGAGGCCGTTAAATATTACACAGAGAACAGAGATTATATGCAGGCATTTGAGTTTTTAGAACTTTTCAGGAAAAAGGGAGCCGATGAGAAGACCACAAAAAGTTATCAGAAG
>QMPO01000167.1 GCA_003648625.1 Bacteroidota bacterium | reverse complement strand
TTGATGAGTATTGACCTGGAAATTGGTTCATTAACTATTGAACATTAACAGACCGGAATGAGCAACTACAAAAATAACCACCCAAAAACGACAACCGCAAGGCTGATTGTTCTGATCTGTTTATTGATCGGGCTTATATTCCTCTGGCAACCGGCAATTGCACAAACCAACCCCCGGTCCGACAGCCTTCAATATACAAAAGAGACAAAACAGGACACTGTTGTTAAATATATGGACCTGTGGGAATATGCCTTTATGATGCATGAAGAAACATCGTGGTTATTCAAGATCGATTTCCCGGCCAACAAATATGGATTAAACCAGATTAAAATAGGTATCGAAAAAAAGATCGCTTCTGCTTTCTCACTTAACCTTAATCTGGGATTTACTCAATCCAATATTTTTAGCATGGACAGCATTTATTTATCTAATTACCAGTTTGGTTTTAATGCCTCTCTTGAAACAAGGTGGTATTACCGGATGAATAAGCGGATTCGTGTAGAAAAGGTAGCCGGAAACATGTCAGATAACTACCTCGCCATCGGACTTACGTATAGCCACTCCTATTATACTCCGACACAATTTAGCTTCAATATAATGGACGTATATCTCAAGTGGGGGGTTCAGCGGCGGTTTTTAAAATATGGCTATGTAAACTTCGGAGTGAAAGCAGGTGCTTATTTTATCATAGAACGGGAATGGACTCCCGCGTTTTCATTCAATAATTTTATGGATGTAGGTTTTGCATTTACAAAAGACAAATACGCTCTTGACCGGGATATTTTATGCCCGATTTTAAAATGTTACGATGCAGACAAATATATTTTTAAATCAAATCTGAATGGCGTGTTCGGAATTATGTTTACAAAATACAGCGCCGGATTCTCTGTTGCACCTAATATCGCTTTTGAACATAAAATCGGCAAATCATCTTTTTCAATAAATACTGAGTTTCGTCCCGTATTCTCTTACTTTTTTCTTTTTGATAATCAGAACTATAATAAATACTGGGATACGGAGATGAGCCTGTCATTGGAAGGACGCTGGTATTACAATTTAAAACGCAGGATGTTAAGGGGAAAAACAGGAAACGGGCTGTCGGCTAATTACATGGCACTTGGCGGAAGTATGACTTATTCAGACAGGTATGATTTTTACGGAGATAAATTCCATCAATATCTGTATATCACAACGGGCTGGCAGCGCTTATTCAGCAAGCATTTGTATTTTGATATGAACATCGGCATCGGATATAAATTCAAAACAAAAAATGAAAAAGCCGGAGCCAGCTGGCCATTCAACGTTGCCGTAGGATACCGGTTTTAGCCCACAGCTGAGGATAATTTCCCACTTTCATTAGTTATTTGATTTTAACCGCTTATTTTTGCAGCGGTTTAAAACAAACTTTACATAACTAAAAAGTTTTCATTGGTTTATTTCATCGCTGATAATATTGTCTCTCCCCTTGGTTTTACAACAACCGAAAATTTTGATAAGCTGCGTGACGGACAAGGCGGTATTCGCATTATTTCTGACAGGGACATTTATCCTGAACCTTTTCCCGCATCAATGATAGATACACATAAGCTGGAAGAATCATTTGCTGCCGTTTCGGATAAAAGTGTTTTCACCCGCCTGGAAAAAATGATGATCCTGTCGGTGAAGGATGCGTTGAGCAAAGCGGATATCAACATCCAGTCGGAGCGAACGGGGATCGTACTTTCAACTACCAAAGGAAATATTGACCTGCTCGATCCTGAAAAAAGCCCTGCTATCGAAAGAGACAGGGTACATTTATGGAAACTCGGCAGGGTGATCGCCGATTATTTTGAGAATCCCAACGAGCCCGTTGTCCTTTCCAACGCCTGCATTTCGGGTGTACTGGCCATCAATCTGGCGGCCGGACTTATTCAGCAGGGCACGTATGACAACATTGTAATTACAGGCGGCGACATCGTATCCCGTTTTGTTGTCAGTGGCTTTATGTCATTCATGTCGCTCAGCCCAACAGCCTGCAAACCATTTGATAAAAACCGCGACGGACTGTCACTCGGAGAAGCTGCCTCTACAATTATTTTGAGCAAGAATAAAACCGGTGATAACGACATTGTATTTCTTGGCGGTGCTTCAGCCAACGATGCCAACCATATTTCAGGGCCATCACGTACCGGAGAGGGTTCTTTCATTGCCATCAAAAAAGCATTGAAAGAATCTGGTGTTCCTGCCAATAAGATTGATCATATATCTGCTCATGGAACGGCTACACCCTACAACGATGAAATGGAGAGCATTGCCATCGACAGGCACGATATGAGCCACGTTCCGGTAAGCAGCTTCAAAGGAAGTTTTGGTCACACGCTTGGTGCTGCCGGTCTTGTGGAAACAGCTATCCTGCTTCAGGAAATAAAAAACAACACGATGGTAAAAACTGTGGGATTTCACAAGCTGGGTGTAAGCAAAAACATAAACGTAGTCGACAAAACAACAAACAGAGAACTTAATACCTGCCTGAAAATGGCCTCCGGATTTGGCGGAAGCAACGCAGCACTGATTATACAAAAAACCTGATGAACCAGCTGCATATCAAAACATATTGCCATATTAAAAACCATCAGATTTATGTTGATGGCCAGCTTGTTTTTGAGGCTCCTGAGCCGGGCAGCCTGAAAGAATTTATGAAACTCGCTTTTAAGCATTTCAAACCCGGTTATGCCAAATTTTACAAAATGGACGAGATCAGCAAACTGGGATTTATAGCAGCAGAGATTCTGTTAAAAGACAAACCATACGATCACATGCAGCCTGAAGAAGTGGGCGTTGTATTAAGCAATGCACAATCCACTTTAGTGACCGATATGCAATTTCAAGATTCCATCCAAAGTGATGCTGATTTTTACCCCAGTCCTTCCGTGTTTGTTTATACCCTGCCTAACATCATGATTGGTGAAATTTGTATCCGCCATGGCTTTAGGGGGGAACAGGCTTTTTTTATTTTTGAAAACTTTTCGGCAAATTTTGCGGCTAATTATATCAATCACTTATTTTTGTCGCACAAATTAAAAGCCTGTATCGGTGGATGGGTGAATCAGTCGCCTGATAATTATGAAGCTTTTTTATATCGGGCTGATACTGAAACAGACAAACAAACATCCATAACTCATACAGGAAATGAAGTTGAACGTTTATACAATTTAATAAGGTAGTACATGGAAGAATTGATGCAGAAACTAAAAGGGCAGATCATTGAGCAACTGAACCTCGAAGATATGGAACCGGGTGATATTGGTGAAGATGATCCATTGTTTGGCGATGACGGGCTTGGTCTGGATTCAATTGATGCGCTGGAACTGATTGTGCTCCTGGAAAAAGAATACGGTATTAAGATCGAAAATCCGAAAGACGGCCAAAAGATTTTTTATTCCATACGTACGATGGCTGAATTTATCGAAGAACATAAAAAATAAACCAGATCGGATGTCTGTTCCTGTTGTTGTTACCGGTATTGGAATTATTTCGTCCATAGGCACGGACTTTGAAGAAACGAAGTTGTCGCTGTTAAATAAAAAAACCGGTATTACACCTGTTTCCATACTCAATACACGTCATAAAGATTTTGTACTGGGTGAGGTAAAAAAAACTCAGGCCGGATTACATCATCTGGCAGGAACCAACCCTGACGAAGCCTGGACACGCACAGCTCTGTTAGCTATTATAGCTGCATCCGAGGCTGTTGCCGATGCTGCTTTAAACCAAAACGATTCATATAAAACCGGTATTGTTTCGGCTTCTACTGTGGGGGGAATGGACAAAAGTGAGCAATATTATAAAGACTTCATAGCCGAAGCCAAACACAAAAAATACATCGACACACACCATGCCGGAAACCATACGGAGAAGATAGCTGAAAAGCTTGGAATAACGGATTACCTGACTACCATCAGCACTGCTTGCTCCTCTTCCCTGAACAGCATTATGTCCGGTGTACGATTGATCAAGAATGGTCTCCTCGACCGTGTGGTCGTTGGAGGAGCTGATGCCCTGTCAAAATTCACGCTTAATGGTTTTAACACCTTGATGATCCTCGATAAGGAACATTGCCGCCCGTTTGACGAAAGCCGCAGAGGGCTTAACCTGGGTGAGGGAGCTGCCTACCTTGTTCTGGAACGCGAAGATCTGGCCCTTGAACAAGGTAAAAAGATTTATGCTTATGTTTCGGGCTATGCCAATGCGAACGATGCCCACCACCAGACAGCATCATCAGGCGATGGAAAAGGTCCGTACCTGGCCATGAAACAGGCACTTGGAAAAGCCGGATTGCAACCAGCAGATATTGACTACATCAATGTGCATGGAACCGGAACAGAAAATAACGATCTGACAGAAAGTATTGCATTAAAACGACTTTTCGGGGATCAATTGCCACCGTTCAGTTCCACCAAAGCGTTTACGGGACATACGCTCGGAGCTGCCGGAGTTATCGAATCAATCTTTTCCATCATTGCCCTGCAGGAACAAAAACTGCTGCCTAATATCAACTTTAAAAAGAAAATCCGGGAGACAGGGCTCGTTCCGGTAACAGATATTCAGAGTGCCACAATAGAACATGTCCTGACCAATTCGTTCGGTTTTGGCGGGAATGATTCTTCGCTTATATTTTCGTCTCATCATAAAAACCTGGCGAAATGAAAGCATACATCAATGGTATTGGAGCTGTAAGCCCGCAAAACACGTTAAGCAAAGATCACTTTCTGGATGATGTAACCGCCATTGAAGCGCACCTGTTACAGATATTGAAACCTGATTACAAAGAGTTTGTATCTCCCAAAGTTTTGCGACGGATGAGCAAAATCGTCCGGATGAGCGTGGCAGCGGCTATGACGGCAATGACAGAAGCAAACATTGAGCAACCCGATGCAATCCTCACAGGAACAGGTATGGGCTGCCAGGCCGATACAGAGAAGTTTCTGAATTCAGTGCTGAACAATAACGAAGAATTGCTGACCCCTACAGCCTTCATTCAGTCAACTCACAATACCATCGGCGGCCAGATTGCGCTGATGTTACAAAATAACAACTACAACCTCACTTATGTAAATCGCGGGTTCTCGTTTGAAAGTGCTCTGCTCGACAGCCTGTTGCTGCTGGCTGAAGGCGAAGCGAAGGATGTATTGCTTGGCGGTATCGATGAAATCACGGAAGAAAGCTGGCTGATATCTACCAAAACCGGCGTTTATAAAAAAGAAGCGCTGAATAACTTCAAGTTGTTAGAAGACAGGCAACAGGGGGCTTTGTCCGGTGAAGGGGCTGCTTTTTTTATGCTCTCCGGCAAAAGATCGGAAACCTCTTATGCCCAAATTACGGCACCGGAAACATTTTACAAACCGGAAAGCCTGGCGGTGATAAATAACAGGATCAACCAATTTCTATCAGGAAAAAGCCTGACAGCTGAAAGCATTGATCTTGTATTGTTTGGATACAATGGCGATCAAAAACCCGACACTATTTATACCCAACTGGAAGATGAGCTGTTTTCCAACAGTGCCACAGCTTATTACAAACACCTGAGCGGTGAATACGATACAGCTGTTTCGTTTGCCGTTTGGCTGGCAGCAAAAATCATGAAAACAGGAACTGTTCCGGAAATCATTCAAAAAAGGAGGTTTAGCGGTTCAACACTAAAAAATATCCTGATCTACAATATTTCCCACAACATGTACCACAGTCTGACACTACTACAGGAGGCCTAAACATGTTACTGCCCGACTTTTATCACATCACTCAATTTCAGCCTTCCGGCAATAAACTCTCGGCAGTTATCCGGTTAAATCCGGAACATGAAATATACTCAGGACATTTTCCTGAACAGGCCGTCGTGCCCGGCGTTGTGCAGCTGCAAATTATAAAAGAACTTCTTGAACAGGCCGTTGCGAAAGACCTGTTCCTCGGAGAGGTAACGATGGCAAAATATCTGAGGATGCTCACTCCGGCAGAAAACCCGGAACTGAAAATAGACATTGAATGGTCGGTAGATGAAACCGGCATTTATCAGATCAACAGCACGATCTCGAAAAACGATACTGTTTTCACTAAGCTCAGAGCAAAGCTGTATGAATCAGGCAGGCACGAATAAACAGCATAATATATTTTTTAAAAGTATTTTTTGGAAGTTGAATAAAAAATTATTTACATTTGCACCTCCAATTTAGTGCCGCAGGCATTTGATGGAAAAAACGCGGGAATAGCTCAGTTGGTAGAGCACGACCTTGCCAAGGTCGGGGTCGCGGGTCCGAGTCCCGTTTCCCGCTCAACAAAATCCCGATCCCGAATTATCGGGAACGGGATTTTTTCTTTGACATGTTGCTCGAGTGGTGGAATTGGTAGACACGTTGGACTTAAAATCCAATGACCATTGCGGTCGTGCGGGTTCAAGTCCCGCCTCGAGTACGAAAAAGGCGCCTTTCAGCGCCTTTTTTATTTTCTTTTTGTCGCCCCTGGCTTAAGTCTGCGACTTAAGCCCAAAAATCAATGAAAGTTTGCAACTTTACAGGGCTGTTTAAGTCATAGACTTATAATAATCTATCGGTTTAAGTTACAAACTTAAACCAGAGGGGGCACGTATTTTTACCTCCTTTTTCCTCCTCCTTTTGATTTTCCAGAAGGTTTATTAGCAGGTCTGGTCGCTGGTTTATTAACAGATTTATTAGCAGGTTTAGCATTGGATTTATTTGAAGGTACAGAAGTCTTATTGTCTTTCACATTACTTTTTGTCCCTT
>QMPO01000166.1 GCA_003648625.1 Bacteroidota bacterium | reverse complement strand
TATCCGGCCGGTCAACGAGGATAAAGCGGGGATCTTTGTCCACATAATGTTGTACTACATCTTTAGTTTTGTCAGCAGATCCGTCGTCCACCACAATGCACTCCCAGTTGGGGTAAGTTTGTGCCAGCACCGAATCGAGCGTTTCTCCGATCAGATCGGCGCGGTTGTAAGCCGGGATAATGATGGAAACAAGGGGGTTATCCATGAACAGCTTTTTCAATCAGTTCGTTAAGTTTACCGATGTGTTTTTCCATAGAGAAATTTTCTTTGATGTTCTTCCTTCCTGTTTCACCCATGGCTGTGGCCTGTTCAGGATGTTCCAGCACCCACAGCATGTTTTCAGCCATTTGCGCATAATCGTGTTCATCGCAAAGCAGCCCTGTTTTTTCATGGATGATCACATCGGGAATACCTGCATGGAAAGTGGAAATAACGGGTAATCCTGCGGCGCTGGCTTCCAGAATACCCACAGGCGTACCTTCCATGTCGCCGTTGCGGGCCGTGATGGAGTGCTGGACAAAAGCCGTTGCTTTCGACATATGTTTTTTAACCCCTTCGGGTGTGAGTACACCAGGGAAAACGACCTTGTTTTCGATACTGAGATAACGTGAGAGATTCATTGTTGTTTCCAGTAGAGGACCGGTGCCTCCCATTACAAGTTTAGCTTTTGGAAATCTTTGTACAACTTTGCTAAAAGCAATGAGTGTATAGTAGGGCGCTTTTTTATCTACAAATCTTCCTACACCGAAAAATACAGGCTTATCAGTAAAATTTCTTTTTATCTTAAAAAAAGAATCATCAGGACCATACGTATTGTAAACAAGCTTCCTTTCATCGGCACCCAAATCTTTCAGTTTATTTATCATCACCTGCGAAACGCCGATAATAAATTTAGCGGCCGCAAACATTTTCCGGTAATCGTCCCTGTTATTTTCAAGCACATCATGAACTGAGGCGTCGTAACCGTGAAAATGTACGATCAGCGGAGTATTTAACTGTTCACTAACGGGGTAAATCTGCGTACCTGTTGTTCCGTATTCGGCAATTACACATTGAATGTTGTATTTTTTTAAATACATTTTTAATGCATACTGTGGTTTGCTTAAACCCGAATTAAAAAGCCGATACCTTAATTTAAACCCTAACTTATTAAAGTAAGACCCTGATACAATATTTTGGTGTGTGTAGTCAGACTTATTCGGCACATCACCCCCAAACAAGTAATGTATTGTTCCAGCTAACCGGTTTTTATGGGCCTGGATAAAAGTTTCTGGGTAGGCGTTTTGGTTAGGGGATATGATGACAATATTCATTTCGTGAGAATTCTTTTGATAGTTGATTTCAATAATGAACGCCCTCCAAAGATTGAAATGGTTTGCGTAAAACCTATTTTTTTTAGCACTAGATTAATATCAGATATACTCATATTACTATTAAGAAGTGAAGAAGCATGAAAGCGGATGACTTCGTCAATTTTTGGCAGTTCAATATTATATTCCTTTTTGAATTTTGTCCATAAAAACAGCCTTCCTATATGGAAACCCTGGTTGTTATGTATTGAAGAATTAGTTACTCCACCTTCATGTTTTCTATAAACAGTAGGTGAGGTATTGGCTTTTATCAATTTTCCATACAAAGCCATATAAGCAAAAAGAAACATGTCTCCGCTTGGAACCAAATTAAGCCAATCAGGTAATTTTTCTAAATGCTTATTCCTGAATAAGAACGAAGAAGTATGGAAAGGGGACTTTTTGTCAATTACATCATTTAATGTCATTGTAGGTTGTAATGGTTCTCTCCAATATTTAAGTTCTTCATAATCTTCTGTTTTTACATAAGTATCTGTATAACTACCTATTATTTCTTCATTTCCATTCAATGAATCAACTTGTTTCTGTAATTTTAATGAGTCGGTCCAGTAGTCGTCCCCCTCGCATAAGGCAATGTATTTTCCTTTGGCTGCCTTTAAATTTTCAATAAAATTGAACCGGCCGGTTTTACTTCCGCTAATCCAGATCTTATCTTTTTCATTTCTAAGAAATAGGCGAATTTTATCAGGATACTTTTCAGCATAGTTAATACAAAGCTCACGTGTTCCGTCTTTGCTGTCATCCTCGCCGATAATTAACTCAAAAGGAAAATTAGTTTTTTGATTTAAAATACCATCAATACATTGCTCAATGAAATGCTTGTGGTTGTATGTTACAACACACACTGAGACTACGGGGTCCGTTTTATTTACCTGCTTATCCGTGCCTAAGAATTCCTGCATTATTGTTCTAAATAAACTCTCAGCCGGTCGTTTGCCAGGTCTTCATATACAGCCTCAATGATATGTTCCGGAATATTTCTTTTCCATGCATCATCATTGGTTTTTTTCTTGTAAACAGAGTTAGGATCAGCATCGTTTCTTTTTTTGCTTTCTTTAATAAACTTCCTTGTCTGATCATCAAAGCTTAAACCTGAAAAAGTAAAAAGTTCGTTTACCGTCAATTCTGTATTGAGCAGAAGATCGTTATAGATTACAATTTTAGTCCTTTTGGGATATTTTATATTTAGATCTAAAAAAATATTTACCGCTTCTTTCCATTTATTGTAACCAAAATATTCTTCAATCCTGTTCTGGTTTTTCTTTTCTGCATTTCTCCACTCTTCGTCCAGGCTCCAGTCAGGTTTAAATTCCATTGCGGTATGTATCCATGAATTCATAACTGCCAGAGGGTTCCTTATGGTGAAAACAAACTTAACCACCGGGTTTTTACTGAGCATATTTTCAATTAGATGGTGATATCTTATTTGTTTGAAAACAAGAGTTGAATACGCCTCATTTTTGTTAAAATCAGGATAATTCTGATGAATCACCGGATCTCTCAGATTCAGAAAATAGTCATCGGAAGCAGCAATCTCTTCAAAAAAACGTTTTATGTCAGCAGTGGAGGAATGCTCATTCAGATAATCTTTGAAAGCATAGGAAAACAGCGGCTGAAATTTAAAATTGACATCGGGGTGGCTGTTAAATAATTGTCCCAGCCAATTTGTTCCTGATCGCGGAACCCCGTGAATTCCTATGATGTCCATATGTTCTTCCGGTTTATTCATCTAAGCGTGTAAATGCAATATCATCTAATATTTCATTGATATGCTCAGTGGAAAGATTCATTAACAGATCAATCATTGATAAACCTTCAACAAACCTGGTATCAGAGGATACCTGCCTGTATGGGGTGAACTGAGGTGTAATGGCCAGGCTTTTAATATTGTTTTTTTCAAAATCAATATCACTGTATAGCTGTTTGCTCCCATGAGGAAAAATTACTGTGTCGGCATCTGTTTTATTGGCTATGTCAATCAGTTTTTCCACTTTACTGTTGGTGCGACAATAATCTATCTCGCTGGAAAAGACGAGTTCCGTATCAATGCCTAAATAATCCATTGTTACTTCAATTCCTTTTCTTGCCAGTTTATCAATTGTGTCGCTTTCCTTTGAATTGAATACTTCCTCAAGTAATGGAAAAACATGAGGGTAAAAAGGGGCTTTGCTGTAATTTAGTTTAATTGTTTTCAATACATTCCAGTACTGCTTTTCGCTGTTTAATACTTCTACATCTTTGATAATTTTATTTGAAGATGCTTTTCTTAACGGTATTGTGATGCGTGTTTTGCCTTTATCGGTAAGGATATTGTTTCTGTTAATCCATCCTCTTTCAATGAAATTTACATCATTATAAAAGATGAATAAATCCACATATTTAATCATCTGAAAATACCCTACATAGGGGAAGAAATATGGTTGCATGATGCAAATTTTCATGTACCAGGAAAAGTTAAAAATTGAAATTATCGTTCTCTATCAATCGCCGTAAATTATCATTGTGCGGTATAAAGATTTCTGATAGTGATGCCTGAATAGATGCATTAATCTTTTCTTTATAGTCCCTTTTATTTACAGGCGTAAGATTCAGTTGATCATAATAATCAGCAACTTCTTTGATATTTAAAAAACGAATAATCTTTGCAACGGTTAATTTCGGATCGTTAGTAAACTCCTTATAGCCAACTATTAAGAATTGCTTTTTGTCAAAGAAATTAAAATATCTTTCCAATTGCTCGTCGTAAAAACCGTACCTTATCAAACCGGGAAACATGATATTCGGAGTGTTTTCGATAATTTTCTGTTCTTCTTCAATAAACTCTTCAAATGCAGGAAACGGAGTTCGTTTCAGTAAATTTATCAGGTGGGTAATATTCGTATGCTTCTCCGTATTTTCCAACCTGGTCATGAGATAATTATAATCCTCATCAATAAGATGCCTGTACATATTCCATGCTGAATAGGCTCTTTCGACCGGTTCCCTGAGCAGAAGTATGAATTTTAGATTTTTGTTGTACTTGTATATTCTTTCTGCACAGGCAGGCATATAGAAATACTCCGGTGTTGCGTCAAATGTATGATGCCTTTCTCTTGTTTTCGGAAAATGCTTATGGTATTGTTTTATCCCTTTGTGATATGCGATTTCATTATTAAAAAAACCTATCTCTTTATCAGTGACCGGTGCAATAATTTCAGGATGTTGAATCAATAATTTATATAAAGTTGAGGTGGCGCTTTTTTGAGCCCCCAATATCATAAACGAAGGTTTATTCCGGATATAATAAATATCCTTTAAAAATTGTTTAGTTGCCTGTTTCAACATACCATTTAAAGTCCGGGGTTAGCGGGCCTTTTGTTTTACCCATCCAGCTTCCTACCGTGTTTTTTTTAGGCTGTACCGTAAAAAATAACACATCGTTTATCAGAAGAATAGATTTTTTAGCTTTAATAAACATGAGATCAACAGAAAATGATTCCGAATTCAGAAAATTCTTTTGGACAAATAGTTTATGTGTTATTAATCCTTGTTTATTTGTATTGCTTACTTTATTAAAACTATTTGAAACAAAAAGATATTCTCCGTTTTTATCTTTGAATCTTAAGTTTGTCACTATATCGTCCGGTACATTTTTATCAAACGTTATTTCAAATACCATTTCTTCATCCTGAACAATGGGTTTACCAAATGCCTTATCCACTGACCGTACACCGATCGAATGCAGTTTTAGTTCATTGATTTGATATTCGTTTCCTTTTTCAAATGACCTGTAGTAAATATTATTAATGTCTTCAACGCCATCTATATACTTATGAATTGTTTCTTCAATTTTACCGCTAAACTCAACTTGTCCGTTTGACAATAAAACTCCTCTTGTGCACAGTGATTTCACCGCCGCCATATTATGGCTCACAAACAAAATTGTCCTGCCGTCTTTGGTGGAGACATCCTGCATCTTTCCTATGGCTTTTTTCTGGAATTCGGCATCGCCTACGGCCAGTACTTCATCCACTACCAGGATCTCCGGTTCGAGATGGGCAGCTACGGCAAAGCCCAGCCGTACTTTCATGCCGGAGGAGTAGCGTTTTACGGGGGTATCGATGTAGCGCTCCACACCGGCGAAGTCCACAATCTCGTCGAATTTGCGGGAGATCTCGGTTTTGGTCATGCCGAGGATGGCGCCGTTGAGGAAGATGTTCTCCCTGCCTGTCAGTTCGGGGTGGAAGCCGGTGCCTACCTCCAATAACGAACCCATTCTTCCGCGGTAGGAGATGCTGCCGGTGGTGGGACCGGTCACGCGGGAGAGGATTTTTAAAAGTGTGCTTTTGCCCGCGCCGTTTTTGCCGATAATGCCGAGCACCTCGCCGGGCATCACCTCGAGGTTGATGTCTTTGAGGGCCCACACGTAGCCGGAGTCGCTTTTATCGCCACTCACATTGGCCTCCCCGATTTTCAGGTAGGGGTCTTCTTTGCCACGTACCTTATGCCACCAGCGGTTGAGGTCGTGGGAGAGGGTTCCGGTACCAATCACGCCGAGGCGGTACATTTTGGAGAGGTTGTCGATTTTTATTATTGGCTTCATGGGGGTTCTTGCAGAGATTTATGTTTTTGTTTCACGCAAAGGCGCAGAGACGCTGGGTTTTTGTTTTTGTATTCAGATTCCGGTTAGTTGTTCAAGATTGCTTCGGCTACTTCGTAGCCTCGCAAATTACGTGTTCCATAGGTTTGATTGAACGTCATATTAATTCCCTTCTAATTATATATTGGAACACGTGAATTGCGAGCCGCAGGCGAAGCAATCTTGTCCAACGCCAGGGACAGTTTTATCCATTCTTTTCCGTCAATATGCATTGAGGCTGTTGATGATATAAGTCAGTTCCTCATTTGTTAGCGCCGGGTTTACCGGCAGGCTGAGGACTTCGTCGTGTATCCGCTCCGTCACCGGGAACGACAGCCGGTTCCATTCGGCATAGGCCTGCTGTTTGTGCGGCGGCACAGGATAGTGGATCATGGTCTCGATGCCTTTGTCGTTCAGATAGTGCTGCAGCCGGTCTCTGTCGCCGGTCCTGATGACAAACTGGTGAAAGACATGGTCGCTGCCGCCGGAATAGGCAGGGAGTCTGATCTTTTTGTTTTTCAGCTCCTGCAGATACCTTCGTGCGTTGTTTCTTCTCTGTTCGTTTTCGGTGTCCAGGTAGTTTAACCTGACGAGCAGCAGGGCGGCCTGCAGTTCGTCCAGCCGGCTGTTATAGCCTTTGTATGCGTTGTAGTATTTTTCTTGGGAGCCATAGTTTCGCAGCACCCTGATGGTTTCTGCCAGGTCGTCGTCATTAGTGGTAACGGCCCCTCCGTCTCCGAAAGCCCCCAGGTTTTTAACGGGATAAAACGAGAATGCGGCGGCATCTCCCAGGTTACCGGCTTT
>QMPO01000165.1 GCA_003648625.1 Bacteroidota bacterium | reverse complement strand
TTCTGAACTTATAGAAAAATCAGGATTGTTATATATTGACGATAACAATGAAGTGGGGTTTAAGCAACAGGCTTTTGTTGAGTTTTTTGCTTCTCTGGAAATCTATCATCACAGTAGGTTAACTCATTATGAAAAATTAATTAACCAGTTCAATGATGTTACTTGGCAAAATACAGCAATTTTTTATGCGGGCCATTCCAAAGAACTTTATGGAATGATTGATGATATTATATCTAAATCGCCAAATGAGGACCTTAAAGATTGGTTTGTTAATTCTGGTGGAATGGGTTATCTAGCACAAGCACTTTACCAAACAAAACCAAGTGAGAGAAAAAAACTTGTTTTAAAATCCCTTGATAATCTTATTAAATCTTATAATGAAATAAAGAAATTATCAGAAGACGAAAGTAGTTTTTTTTATAATATCCCTTTAACTTTTTTATGTAGTATTGTTGACTTCTGGTTTAATGAGAATTTCAAATCCGTCACATTAACAAAAACTTTAGAACAATCTTTCAATGACCTTTTCAAAGAAGAAAACTGTTTTGAGAATAATTATAAACTTTTAATGATTTCAACAACACTAATGAATCCTTACATTGGAGAAGATGCTTGCTTTGAAAGATTGATTGAACGTAAAGAATTTATCAACCATCCTATTTTACCATTCGTTGCAGACATGGTAATAGATTTAGGTATAATTGAAAAAAAAAGCGTTTCTAAAGTATTGAAAGTTAAACTTGAAAAATCAATCAAAAAGAAAAAAGAGTATTTAAAGGCCGTTCTTAAAGAGCCTGCTTATAGATTTAATGATGATTTTAGTATTGATAATTAAGTGCGTTTGCTAACACCAAATCATACCCCATAGCCGGTTAGTATTTTTTAAGAAAAATGAGAAGTAAAATAAACAGTCAAGTAATTAACAAAAATCCTGCAAAAAAACGGCTACGGAGCATGTTTGCAAACCGTTGGGCGCCATTTAAAAAAGACGACAATGTTTAACCTTTTCAAAAAGAAAAAACCTACAAAACCTGCTCCACCAGCTAAGACAGTGGACACGACACAGGACGAGCCGGACGATGCTATCACATATATATACAGTGCAAGTGTATTACCAGAACAATATCAACATCGGAGAGTTTCAATTGAACAATGGGAAAAAGCAGACGGTGACATCGTAAAAAAAGGCGAACACCTCTGCAAACTAGAACTTGAAAATGTATATGGAGTATCCATTAAGATTGAAGCCTTAGCTGACGGTGTACTTGAAATATTCAAGTATTCATCAAATAGCGTTCTCTACCCTGCATTTCTAACAGAAAATGAGAAGGTATGTACCATTTACAAAGACGCAGATAAACAAAAAATATTAGAACTCAAGAACAAAAGATTCCGTAATATTCCAATTGTTAAACCAGACTACTTTTCAGGCACAAAGGAAATCAAATGGGAGAGCGTAGCAGGGCGAAAAAAATCCGACTCCTATGACACAGGCATTTACGATAGCTTTATCTTCTTCACAGATGACAACAACTGGGACAAGTTAATCTTCACATTCAACAATCTTGACAACAAAGATTTCATTATTTTCAAGTACCCGACAAAGGACTATAAGTTAACAGTTGGTTCCAAGATCTCGTTCCTCTTTGAGAGTGGAGAAATCCTTGAATTTGAAATCACAAATAAACCACACAAGCATTCCGAGCATTCCGACTGGGGGCACATCTTCGAGACAAGAGTACAACTGATAGCAGAAGAATTAGAAATCTTGAAAACCAAAACGTTTTCAAGATGGCAAATTGAATTTGCCAAGACAGGAAAAAAAATAACGGGAGTAATTGAATCTCCTGACACACAGTTCTCGGTTAACAAGCTGGCAAAAGAGTATTATGATCTTGTTCAAAGAGAAATAACCGACTATCAACCATTAACCGGCAAACAGAAAAATCCTTCTGATACAAATCCAGAAAGTGAGGAATGTTACGTGTACTTAATGATAGACCTAACAAATAACTATCACAAAATCGGTATTTCTAATAAGCCCGAGTACAGAGAAAAGACACTTCAAAGTGAAAAACCGACAATAGAAATGCTTTGTAATAAGCGTTTCCCAAATAGAAAAATTGCAAATAGCTTTGAACAAGCTCTACATCAATCTTATGCAGACAAGAGGATAAGAGGAGAATGGTTTAACCTGACTGACAAAGAAGTACAAGAACTTAAAGAGACACTGACGAGTTAAAAAAAGAAAATAAAACAGTTGAGTACCATTAAAATAAAACACCAACAAACCCACACGTAGCCAAAAGGAAAAAAGAGGAGAAAGGATAATTTCGGTGTAGTTGCAAACTGTGCCGAGAGAAGGGTGCAAAGCTATAAAATTCCCAACCCTTTACATCCCCCACCCCACTCAGCGTAGTTTGCAACTACGCTGCGATATCAAAACAAACACCAACAAACCTGCTCGCAGTCAAAAGAATAATTCCGGTGTAGTTACAAACTACACCAAGAAAAGAGTGAAAATTAATTTATTGTATTACTGAAACAGTGTTTCCAAATTGTTTCCAAAATGATTCATTTTAACAACAGGTAAGAAAAGAAAAAGCCCTCGTATCAGTTAATTGATACAAAGGCTTTCGGTACCCGAGGCCGGGGTCGAATGCTGACGCTTTGGTCAGCATCCCGACCACTGATTTAAAAGAATCAGTGCGTCGGGGCCGGCAATATCATCTTTATTTTTAATCAATACCTTTTCATTTGTCCGCGATAAAAAGAATCTATTCGCTTTGAATAAATGATATTCATGACATGAATATAAATTTTATTTGTTAGTACCAGAATAACGAAAATACAAAAAGGCACCCAAAGGCGCCTTTCTTGTACCCGAGGCCGGGGTCGAACCGGCACTCCTTGGAAGGAACTGGTTTTTGAGACCAGCGCGTCTACCAATTCCGCCACTCGGGCATGTTGCGTTTAAAAAACGGAGTGCAAAGTTATAAAATTCTGCGTAATTTATGGCAGTATATATACGAAACACCGGCCGGATTCAAAGTTTTTGTCATTCAAACGTTTAATCTCCGGCAATAACAAACCAAATGTTATCAGATTTTATAAAATTCTTGTACATTTGCAGCCTGTAATTTTCGTATGAATTTACAGACCCGGGGTGTAGCGCAGCCCGGTAGCGCGCTTCGTTCGGGACGAAGAAGTCGTCGGTTCAAATCCGGCCACCCCGACAAAAGAAAAGCCTTGCACACAGTGCCGGGCTTTTTGTTTTTGGCGTTGACTGCTTGCAGGCATAAGCAAAAAAACAAAAAGAACGTTTTGAGCGAAGCGAGAAAGGCTTTTCTTTTGGACACCCCTACTTTCCGGATCAACGAAGTTAACCCGGCTACCCCCAATATTTTTTTTACTTTAGACATATCTTAAAATTTAAAAACACATGAAATTACAATTGTTCTTTTTGATTCTCATCATAACGTACTCGGGCTACGGTCAAAACGACCAAAACGGCAGGACGACAGGCCCCGAAAAAGGCTCTCTGGTCATTGTCGGAGGCAATTTATCCGACAGTTCCATCTATGCAAAATTTATGGAGCTGGCTGGCGGTTCTGACGCACCGGTCGTCATCATTCCCACCGCAGGCGATGACGAATTTTTATTTAAGCATCACGGGTTGGAAGAAATAGAAAAAAGGTTTGCTGACCATGGTTTTCGTAACCTAACGATTTTGCATACGCGAAATCGTGAAGAAGCCAATAAGAAAGAGTTTTACGAACCCCTGGAAAAAGCCACGGGAATCTGGTTTTCAGGAGGCCGGCAATGGCGACTGGTGGATGCTTACCAGCACACCAAAACATACGATCTGTTTTTCAAGGTACTGGAAAAGGGAGGAGTTATTGGGGGAAGTTCGGCAGGCGCATCTATCCAGGCTTCCTTCCTGGTAAGGGGTGATACAAAAACAAATGTGGTGATGATGGGCGATCATCAGGAAGGGTTCGGGTTTATTACACAATGTGCTATCGATCAGCATCTGCTGGCTTTAAACAGGCAGTTTGATATTTATGAGATCCTGGAAGCACATCCCGGATTGCTGGGAATTGGTCTTGACGAGAACACCGCCATTGTGGTGCATGGCAATGAATTTGAAGTGATCGGAGAAAGTTATGTCGCCATTTACGACGGTACGTTCTGCCATTTCATCAGGGATAAAAACGACTGGTCGGTAGAAAGACCTGAAATTATAAAAAACCCTGAAGGGAGCGAACGGTTTTACCTGCTCGGTGCCGGCAGAAGATATAATTTAACGGAACGAAAAGTAATCGAATAAACCGTCTTTCACAGTAGTCATTATCTACGGATTAAATATCCTCATCCGTATCATAACTTTCGCTGGTGGGGACCCTCTTCACCTTGTAATTATTCAGTTTAAACGAAACAGTCAGCGTTACCATAGGCGATTTTCGTTCGGCATAAAAATGATTGCTGAAATCGGGCCCTTCGTTCAGCGATTCATAGTTGGCCGTGCCGAACAAGTTGCGGCCTGATAAGGTGAGCGACAACTTCCGCTGGAAAAAGTCCTGCTTCAGGGCAGCATTGATCATATAGTAACCGTAACGCTTTCCCTGGGCTGTAACCGTAGGGCTGGAATAACTGCCACTTAACTGGAATTTAGTGAATTCGGCTATATAAAACGTATTATTGAGCCGTCCGCGCCAGTTGGTGCTGTTGTTGTCGAACGACTGGTCGTATAAGGTTCCGGTTACACGGTAATAGTACAAATTACCCGAAATGTCCATATGCCACCATTTCCACAAATCCACACTCAGCATCATCTCACCCCCCAGCGAATAGTCTTTCCCTACATTTTCATAAGTATGCAACATAATGTTGTCCTGATAAACCTGGCTTACCCGCTCAATTTTATTATGGGTAATACGATAATAGGCTTCGAGCGAAAAAAAGTTCTTTTTAAACCTTTTCTGGTAAGCCATCTCATACGAATCGATGTATTCGGGTTCCAGGTCAGGATTTCCCTTGCTCAGGTTAAAAGCGTCCTTCACCGTAATAAAAGGTTCAAGGTACCAGCCCCGCGGCCTTTCGATACGGCGGGTATAGCTGGCCATCAGCGAGTTCTCTTTCAAAAAATCGTACGACAAATGAACAGAAGGAAAAAAGTCCATTCTGTCGATAATGAAGGTGCTGTCGCTGGTGTTATTTTCGGATTTAATACGCCGGTAGGTATATTCGCCACGCAGTCCTGCCTGATACCCAAAATTTTTCACCTTTCCCGAGTAAATGGCATACAAGGCATAAATATCCCGCTTGTAATCCGTCATATTGCTGTATTCCGGTATCAGGATAAAGTCATCGGTATCAGGGTCGTAATTATACAGTTTGTTGTCGTCATCAGCAATAATGTTGCGGCTTTGGAATCCTGTTTCAAACTTATCGTTTTCGCCTATGGGCAGGGTATAGTCCAGCTTGACACGCAGCCTGCCGGCAGGCCCTTTTTCGGTCGATTGCTGTGCATTTCGAATGGTGCTGTCTGTTTCCAGAAGTTCGTTCTTATTTAACTCGTCAGAAATACGGTGGTCGTAAATAACCTGTGCTGTCAGGCTATGGCCATCTTTTTTAAAAGAGTGGCTATAGTCCAGCGAAACCGAATAAAAATCGGCACTCCTGAAAGATGATTCGTAGCTAAGATACGGGTTGTGGATATCTCCGGGTTCTATCCATTCATCATAGTTGCGGTTCGTAGTTCCGGTGCGTTCGTGGTAACCTAATCTTCCGCCGATATTGATGTAATCATTTTTTGAAGGGTTTATTTCGACACCACCACGCACACCCCACGAAATACGGATACTTTCAAAGTCTCCTGTCGCCACGGTTTTAAAGGTGCTGTCGTTAACATACGTATCTCTGTTGTATTCGCTGTATCCCGGGTTCACCCTCTTGTTATAATCGGCACCAAAATAGATATTGAAGGCATTTTTCCGGTAGTTGAACAGGAAGTCGCCGCCATATCTGCCGTAAGTACCCACACTGGCATTGATGATGCCGTTAAATCCTTCCAGCCTGATCTTTTTCATTTTAATGTTGATGATACCGGCTGTTCCGTCCGGATCGTATTTGGCCGAAGGGTTGGTAATAATCTCAATATCGGCAATGGCTGAAGCGGGAATTTGCTGCAGCACATCATTAGGATCTAAAATAGATGGCTTCCCGTCAATAAACACCTGGAAACCGGAACTTCCGCGCAGGGTAACATTTCCTTCTGCATCCACATTGATGGAAGGAACGGTTTCAAGGATATCCACGGCTGTTCCCGCCGTTGCGGTAATTTGCTTATCCACATGGATCACTTTTTTATCGATCTGGTATTCGATGGATGGCGTTCCGGCTGTAATTTCCACTTCGGCCAGGTTTTCAGCTGTCATGCTTAGGTGGACTTCATTCAAATCCTGTATCTGTGCATCTTTTGAAATGGTAATATTCTCTATGCGTTTGGTTTTGTACCCGATAAAAGTGATTTCGAGGTAATAGGTGCCGGGGTCCAGTTTACGAATTTTAAAGTCGCCTGTTTCACCGGTGATAGCCCCGTCAACCAACGACTGGTCAGCAGCTTTGTAAACAGCAATAGTGGCAAACTCTACCGGTTGGTTGGTAATCGAGTCGCGGATAACACCTTTGATAACACCTTTTTTATCCGGGTTGCCGGCAAAAGTGAAAACAGTAACAAGAATCAGTAAAAGGGTTAAAAAAAAGTTCTTCATCATTAATTAATTAATGGCTTATAATATTGTTAATTTGGAAGTTCAAATATACAAGGAATTATCTATTTTTAACATGCAACTATTTAGTGCTGCTATTTTATTAAACAG
>QMPO01000164.1 GCA_003648625.1 Bacteroidota bacterium | reverse complement strand
CTCCATATCCTGGATGTGGATATTGTAGAAGGCACTCCGCTACTGGATATTAAACCTTATGTGCCGGAATTCGATATCCGTGAAGTGGAAAAAACGGGCTGGCTGAAGCATAACATGCATAAACTTACTTCTTCGAGAGATGATGAGCGGTTTGTGAAGTGAGGGTGGAGTAATGGTTTAAGATCTGCATGGCTATTAAAAAAAATTGTCGTAACGTCAACCTGTTTACCAGGCAAAAAATCCCCCTGATTTTTCTTACATTTGTCTCAACCCGGGCAATGCTTGTCCTTACCTGAAATGAATGGCTGCTGCACAACTACCATATAAACAACTCGCTCTTTTTTATTTCTCCGGTACGGGGAATGCCCGCTTTGCCGCACATAAAATCGCTGCTTTTGCGCGGGAGAAAGGGGTGGAGGCAACGGTTTACAATATAGCCGAATTAAAAAAAGATGTTCCCGAAATCCCGGAAAGCACATTGGTGGGGTATTGCTTTCCAACGCATGGGTTCAACGCACCACCAGTATTATTGAAGTTTATCCGGAAGTTCCCGAAAGGAAAAAACCATGTGTTCCTGCTGAATACCAGAGCAGGTATGCGGATCGGCAAACTTCATACTGCAGGCCTCGGGGGACTGGCATTGTGGTTGCCAGCATTGCTGCTGTTATTCAAAGGCTATAAAACAATCGGGTTTCGCCCGCTTGATCTGCCGTCTAACTGGATTTCGCTGCACCCCGGACTAACCGACAAAGCTATCCGGTTTATCGTCAACCACTGTGAACAAACCCTGGAGCGGTTTACCGGAAAGATCCTCAGCGGTAAACCTGTTCTGAACGGGTTACTCTGGCTTCCGGCAGACATCATCATTTCGCCGGTTTCTGTTGCGTATTATTTTTACGGCCGTTTTGCCTTAGCCAAAACATTTTTTGCCAGCTACAAGTGCACCGGTTGTGGTGTTTGTATTGACAATTGTCCGGTCGGAGCCATAGAACTAAAAAACGATCGCCCTTACTGGACATATTCGTGTGAAAGCTGCATGAAATGCATGAACCACTGTCCGCACCGGGCTATCGAAACAGCCCACGGATACACATTTTTACTCTGGTGGCTCGCTTTTTCTTTGCTTCCGCTGCTGATTATTAAACTGCTGGTTATTATGGAAGTGATCAGCGCTGCCTTTTATAAGAACAATTTCGACTTCTTATTTAACGGGTCGTCAATCCTGTTCGGACTGATTATCGTTTTTGCCGGCTACAAACTGCTGCACCAGTTATTGCGGGTAAAGATCATCAACAAGATCATCACCTTCACATCACTTACCCATTTCAGATGGTGGCGCAGATACAAAGCGCCCGCGTAACAATTTTATCTTTTACAGCGCAAAACAGGTGAATCAAAAAGCTCTGCTATTTGCTTTTACGTGTTGTTTTAGTTACCTTTAAGCCTTATTATTTTCTTTTCAGGGAGACTACATTGACTGTAGAAGATAAAGTACGCCGGAAACCCTCCATTTGACGGTGTATACACAGGAACTAAAAAATGCTCAGAAGATAAAAACAGCCTGATTATACGAAACAGTGAGTATTGGGACTGGAATATGTTTATAAAGGGGATTAATCTGGAATAAAAAAGGCGCAAAGAGAATACTCTCTGCGCCTTCGCCGGATGGCTTGAAAAAAATCCCTAATTCTTCTTATCAAGCATCACGATCTCATTAGCAACGATTTCGGTGATGTACTTTTTGTTGCCGTCTTTGTCTTCGTACGAGCGGTTGGTGAGTTTACCTGCAAGGGCAATTTCTTTGCCTTTGGCCAGGTAATCGGCAGCTACTTTAGCTATACCTCCCCAGGCAACAACATTGTGCCATTGGGTTTCTTCTACACGCTTGCCGTCTTTGTCGTTGTAGAAATCTGAAGTGGCCATCGAAAAAGTAGTTTTCATTTTTCCGCCGTCAAATTCAAATGATTTCGGGTCAACACCCAGGCGTCCGATCAGTTGTACTGAATTTCTTAAAGTTGTCATAGTAGTAAAAATTTAAAGTTAGTAATTTGATTATTTATTGATAGTTTTTTGATATCAGATGTGAGATACAAAGACAAAACTCTAGTTCTTCTTTTCCAGCATCACAATTTCGTTAGCAACAATTTCGGTGATGTACCTTTTATTTCCTTCTTTGTCTTCATATGAGCGGTTGGTAAGTTTACCCGAAAGAGCAATTTCTTTTCCTTTACTCAGGTAGTCGGCAGCAATCTTAGCTGTTTTTCCCCAGGCAACAATGTTGTGCCATTGGGTTTCTTCCACGCGGTCGCCTTCTTTATTTTTATAATAATCAGAAGTGGCCAGTGAAAAAGTAACTTTCATTTTTCCGCCGTCAAATTCAAATGATTTCGGGTCAACACCCAGGCGTCCGATCAGTTGTACTGAATTTCTTAAAGTTGTCATAGTAGTAAAAATTTAAGTTTATAAATAATGTTTATTAAAAGTTCAAAACTGTTTAAGAACGAAATCTGAGGCAAATGTATGGTGGGTGTTTTGTACGATTCGGTTAATAACCATTTACTTCCGTTTAACATTCGTTTGTAAACGTTTGTAAATGACTATAAGGCTGAAATACAGGGTGTAAGAAAATTGTTATATCAGAAGTAATTTAGCGAATCAGGATTTAATTTTCCACCAAAGTAACAGGTGTCAACGGATGAAACAGATAAATCCGTCCGTTATCAACGCTTCGGCATTTGTATCGGATGCGCTGCTTTTCCCCTTTCAGGAATCGTTTTCCTGTCTGGGTTTCAAAAACAGCATTACCGGGAAGATCTTCCACACGCAATTGTTGTGTTTCTCCTGTATCGTACTTATGCAGCATCCGGCTCAAATGCAAATCAGAAACACTCGAAGCTTTACTGTTACGGATGCTTATTTCCAGTACATGTGCCAGATCATCCGGAAAAATTCCGGCATCCAGTACTTCCCTCATAAGGATCTTATAAGTGTTTTTCCATTCACTACCGTGGGGCAGTACCCGGTTTTTGTGTTCTTCAAATACCAGCAGATGGGCATACTCATGTACAAAAGTGATCAGGAAAGCGTAAGGGTTTAGGTTATGGTTAACCGATATCCGGTGGTTTGTATGTTGGATGGGTGGGCGGTAATCGCCAAGTTTTGTTTTCCTGTTTTTGGTTATTTTAAAGTGGATATTTTTGTTTTTAATCCAGGTTGATACAATATCCACAGCTTTTTCGGGCAGATACGATGCAAGTATTTGTTTATCTTTTCCGTGCATTTGTTCAAAAACCGTATTTATTTAAGAGGCAGATTTTATGCTGTCGGCATCTGTGGTTTTATGCCACGACCAGCTGGAACAATTACAATCTTTTTTCCGGTATCGTTTTGGTTGATAATGCTTTTTCTGTGTAGTACACGATACGCTTAAAAAAGTCGTTATTAAGATAACAGATATGATTTTATATAAATTAGTCATGAATGTAGCAAGCGTATTTAATGCTTTTTCAAAGGAACGATTTTTTTATAATCGTGTTGCCTGACATAATAAAATTCTTTTCTTTAATTTAGCGCTGATCTATGAAGGTTTTTAATGAGATAGGAGCATATGTACTGCTGATGTTTCAGGCTTTTAAAAGGCCTGACAAAGGAAGAGTATTCCGCAGGCAGCTGATGATGGATTTTGAAGCCCTGGGTACTAATTCATTGGGCATCATTATTATTCTTTCGTTGTTTTTTGGAGCTATCATTGCCATTCAAATGGCGTATAACATTGATAATCCTATGATTCCGTTAAAAACCATCGGCTTCAGCACGCGCCAGATGATGATCGTGGAGTTCGCCCCGACCATTATGAGTTTGATTCTTGCCGGAAAAGTAGGCTCAAGTATCGCTTCCGAGATCGGGAGTATGCGTGTTACCGAACAAATAGATGCCCTGGAAGTTATGGGGATCAATCCGGCAAATTACCTGATACTTCCTAAAATAACCGCTTCGATGATCTATAATCCCATATTGACGATTTTTTCAATTGTGGTGGGTATTTTCGGCGGCTGGCTGGCCATGATAATTACCGGCCTGTCGTCATCGGTTGCTTTTATCGAGGGTGTTCGCTCCTGGTACGATCCCTTTACGGTTACCTATGCCATTATAAAAACAATAGTTTTTGCTTTTATCATAGCATCGGTTTCCGGATATAAAGGTTATACGGTAAAAGGAGGCTCGGTAGAAGTTGGTAAAGCCAGTACGCAGGCTGTAGTGTACAGCAGTATTCTTATCATTGTTTTCGACCTGATATTAACCCAAATGCTGTTGACATGATAGAGCTGATCAACATATCCAAATCGTTTGCCGGACAGAAAGTGCTGAACGATATTTCTACTGTTTTCGACAATGGAAAAACAAACCTGATCATCGGACAAAGCGGATCGGGAAAGACCGTGTTGATGAAATGCTGTATAGGCCTGCTGGGGATTGACGAGGGGGTCATTAATTTTGACGAACTGTGTTTTTCGGGTCTGAGCGAAAAGAAAAAAAGAACAACACGAAAAAAAATGGGTGTGCTATTCCAAGGCGGAGCTCTGTTCGACTCGTTTACGGTAGAGGAAAATGTAATGTTCCCTCTGAATATGTTTACCACCATGTCGTTCGAAGAAAAACAGGATAGGGTAAATTATGTACTGAAAAAAGTAAATCTTGTGAATGCCAATGACAAATACCCTTCCGAAATAAGCGGGGGAATGACTAAACGCGTGGCCATTGCCCGCGCCATTGCCCTCAACCCGCAGTATTTGTTTTGCGACGAACCCAATTCAGGCCTCGACCCGAAAACAGCCGAAGTGATTGACGCGTTGATTTCTGACCTGACGCATGAATTTCAGATGACAACGGTAGTCAATACGCATGATATGAATTCGGTGCTGCAAATCGGACAGAAAATAGCTTTTCTGTATCAGGGTGATCTGTGGTGGGAAGGCGATAAAGATGAAATACTGAAAACCGATAATAAAGAATTGAACGATTTTGTTTTTTCCACCGAGTTAACACGAAGAATAAAATAACCCATGAGCATAAACCTATTGGATATCATTATCCTGATTCCTTTGTTGTTATTTACCTGGCAGGGATACCGCAAAGGGTTTATCATTGAAGTGGCTACACTGGCAGCGCTGCTGCTGGGTGTTTATTTTGCCTTATATTTTTCCGATTATGCCGCTTCGCTGCTCACTGATTATTTTACTATTGACGAAAAGTATCTGGCAGCTCTGTCATTTATCGTAACTTTTATAGTGGTGGTGGTTGCCGTTATTGTTATCGGAAAAATAGTGCAGAAGTTTGTCAATCTGCTGCTGATCGGTTTTCTGAACAAAGCGGCAGGGGCAATTTTTGGCTTGCTGAAAGGAGCTCTGCTGGTAAGCATCCTGCTGGTGGCGATCAATTATTTCGATGCAAGTGAAAATCTGATAAAAAAAGAACAAAAAGAAAAGTCTGTTTTATATCAGCCGGTAGCTTCTTTGGCTCCGTGGCTGTATTCGTGGCTGGACCTTGAGAATTTCGATATTAACATACCGGACAAAGAAGATTTGCTTAAGAATATCTGACGGTCGTTACCTTATGTAAATATGCTCGGCTGCTACGAAAGAATTGCGGCAACGCCCGGCAGTGTCTTCCCTTCGATGTATTCGAGCATGGCACCGCCGCCGGTGGAAACATAACTCACTTTATCAGCCAATTTGTATTTATTGATAGCTGCTACGGAATCGCCTCCGCCAATCAGCGAGAAAGCCCCGTTAGCTGTGGCTTCGGCAATGGCATTGGCTACTTCACAAGTACCTGAGGCAAAATTTTCCATTTCGAACACACCCATCGGGCCATTCCATAAAATTGTGGACGAACTTTCGATGATATCCTTAAACGCCTGTCCTGATTCGGGGCCGATATCCAGACCCATCCAGCCGTCCGGAATTTCGTGTGCGTTACAGAATTTCCGGTTAGCGTTGTTATCGAATTTATCGGCAATGACCGCATCGGTTGGCAGGTAAAAATCAACCCCTGTTTCTTCGGCTTTTGCCATAGCTTCTTTTGCTGTCTCCAGCAGGTCGTCTTCCACCAGCGAATTGCCTACCTCTCCGCCAAGCGCTTTGATAAATGTAAACATCATGCCACCGCCGATAATGATATTGTCCACTTTGTCGAGCAGGTTGTTGATGATCTCAATCTTTCCAGAAACTTTGGCACCACCTAAAACAGCAGTTATCGGTTTTTCGCCTTCTTTGATGACTTTATCGATATTTTTCAGTTCGTTTTCCATGATGTATCCGAACATTTTGGCTTTTGGAAAAAATCTGGCAATGATCGCTGTGGAGGCATGTGCTCTGTGGGCAGTTCCAAAGGCATCATTCACATACACATCGGCTAAGCCGGCTAATTTTTTGGCAAAAGCTTCATCACCTTTGGTTTCTTCTTTATAAAAACGCAGGTTTTCGAGCAACAACACCTCACCGGGCTGTAGGACAGCTGCTTTTTCGCGCGCTTGTTCGCCAATGCAATCATCAGCAAACCGAACTTCTGTACCCAGTTTTTTATTCAGATCGGGAATCAGATGTTTGAGCGAAAACTTCTCCTCAGGGCCGTTTTTTGGACGGCCAAGGTGCGACATCAGAATGACGGCTCCACCTTTTTCCCTGATCTTCTGAATAGTGGGAATTGCTGCTCTGATCCGGGTATCATCGGTTATTTCGTACTGTTCGTTCAGGGGCACGTTAAAATCAACGCGGATTAGAACTTTTTTTCCTGTAAAATCGTATGTGTCAATATTATTCATCATCTTGAATTTAGGTGAGATGTTATCTGTATATTTGATTACAAAACTATAAAATAGTCGGCTT
>QMPO01000163.1 GCA_003648625.1 Bacteroidota bacterium | reverse complement strand
TGCTCATTTTTCAGAATATCTTACTTATCAATCTCCTAAATCTCCCTTTTCCGATAGCAAAATAGCAATAAACCTTGATTTCGGGAATTGCGCCATAATAATGATCATAATGGACGTCATTGGTATGGAAAGGATCATTCCAACAATACCCCAGATACTTCCCCAGAATGCCAGGGCAACCAATACGGTAAGAGCGCTTATATTGAGACTTTTGCCCATCATTTTTGGCTGCACAAAGTTGCCTAATATGACTTGTATAACCTCCATGACAGCGAATACGTATACAAAATGTAACATATCACCGAACTGAAAAACAGCCAAAACAGAAGGCAGCAGGGATGAAATAAACGGGCCGATATAAGGAATAAAATTCAGGATAAACACTAAAAATGCCCAGAGAACCGGGAAGTCCACTCCCATAATAAGTAAGGCAATATAGCTAATTACGGCAGTTATCAGGCTGATCAGCACCATGGAACCGATATAGGCACGGATTGCTTTGTCAATTTTGCTGAAGAGATCTTTCACCTGATAATACTGTTTGTTTTTTCGGGGAAACATTTTATCCAACTTTTTGAAAGCAACCGATTCTTCCAGAAGCATGAAAATAACATAGATCAATATAATCATAAAATCGGACAGCAAGGAAGACAATGAGTTCAAAACATCAGTGGCAATTGAGGCAAAATTTATTTTAGATACAGCAGTTTTAGCATATTCCACAAAAATGGGATTGTTGGCCGCTTTACTTATGGCAGTGAACAATTTGTCAAATTTATCCCGATAATTGGGCGCTTCTTTACTGATCTCTTCAATATTCAGTGCAACCAATTCGGATATACCCATAATAACCAGCGTGATGATTAAAAATGCCGACACTCCTCTTAGCCAGGCGGGCATAGTTTTTCCTTTAATACTTATGTGCCCCAGTTTGACTTTCAGTTCTTTAATTACAAACCAGATAAGCAGTGCAACGATGAATGGTTTGACAATATTATCGAAATAAATCAGCACAATAATGGATAAAGTAAGCAATACACTGATGTAGTAAACCTCTTTCAAGCTGAATTCCTGAATGTTCAAGTTGTTTTCCGTTTTTTCCATAAGTTGATAATTTTTATACTAGCGCTAAAATCAATCAATAATTTTTTGATCATGTGAATGTACAAACATAATTGTCCCTACCTGATCATAACCTTCAAACACCTCTTCTTTTTCGCGTTTAATTCTTTCTTCCCTGAAACCAATCATCGTAATACCTGCCTCTTTCGAGTGTTTGTTAACTAATTGCTTCGACGAAATCTCCGGATCGCTTAAAATTATATTAATGTTGTTTGCCGTAATGGGCAATCGGCCCGAAACAACCAGTTCGTGCATTTTATCTTTCGTTTCCTGTTCCTCTACAGGTTTACAGATATTAAATATCTTAATGTCACCTTTGTCCCAGTCAGGGTGTCCCAGAATAATAAAACTCAGCAGGATCATCAGATTCGCATTTTCCGTATCCGTCGATTTAATCCACAGGTGGATCCCGTTTTTGTATTCAATCTTTTTTTGGTGGTTTGCCAAAATAATAACGTCGAAATTGCCGGCATTTACTAAGGCGAAATTTTCGAGAATATGTGTCAGACTTTCCAGGTCGTTCTTACCGTATTCAAAAATCACCATATTATTTTCCATGCCGGCAATACCCGGAATCTGGATTGCCTGCGCAATAGCCGAAGTGTAAGAAGGTGAAATAAGGGTATCAACATATACATGACTATCTAAACCTTTGACTTTTTGGATCAGCCTTTTCAACTCTTCTTCCGATTGTTTTCTTGTTTCTTTCGAATAGTAGCCCTCAATACGATGCAAATAAGTACCAAACCCATATTTATAGGCAATCCAGCTCAACAACCGGAAAGCCTTGTCGCGTTCGAACGAATCTTTTGAGATACATATAGCGCTGGGTCTCCATTCCCTGAATTTACTCCGGGTTTGTTTTTTCTGCAAATAGACCTGCAGGTTCCGGTTCAGCTGAAATATTGCATTGGAAAAAATAGAAGCAAAACCCCGCCTGTTTTTATGGATTTTTTGCATGTATAAATAGACACCCGTCATCAGCGCAAACGCAAGCAATGCATATGGAGTGTTGATTTTGAACATTACCCAGAGAGAGACAATGAAACCCATCAGCGACAGGTACCATCTCGACCTGAACGAAGGTCTGTAGGCAGGGGATGACCCAAAATGATTTAAAAACGATATCAGACATAACGAGCCGTATGTTACCATGAAAAACATCGAAATAATAGATGCCACCGAGTTGATGTTCCCCAGCGCAACAAAAACCATGGCAATGGTAACAGTAACCAATGAAGCGTTGAACGGCTCCCCATCTTTCTTTCTACCCCTTGCCAGCCAGTTGTTTAACGGTTTTACCGGAAAAGCTCTGTCCATTGCCAGCGCCTGAAGTGTCCGCGGAGCAACCATTACTGATCCAAGTGCCGATGATATAGTGGATGCAGCAAGCCCCAGAGGAACGGCAATTGCTCCGTAGATGGCGATGTCGCGCATGATTAGCTGGTTACCCATCAAATCCTCCGGGCTGGCTGAAACAGCAAACTTATACACCAGAAAAAAGTAAATGATCATTCCGATAACCGTTGCTGAGATCGTTCCGATGGGAATGGATCGGGAAGGTTTTTTCAGATCTCCCGACAAACCAACGCCTGCCGTCATGCCTGTAAATGCAGGGAAAATAATAGCAAATACTACAAAAAAGCTGCCCGAGTTTCTAAACTGTGCTTTAAAAATATTAAAATCGTTCTGTGCGGCAAATGCCGTGTCACCCAGAAAGAACAAAACAAGCGAAGCTGCAAGAATAACGACCACCACATACAGAGCTTTAACACCCAGATTTGCGCCTTTTGTTAAAATCAGAACAGCTAACACCATCATGGAGGGGATACTGATGGCTTGTTTGGATAAGGCAAAACCATATGCATCATGCACGTATGAAAAAACAAAATCAAAAGCCTCGGTAAAGGCGATGACATAAAAAGCCACACTGATGGCCTGCGACATGAACAGAGCGATGCCGATGGTAGCCCCGATGTTGATGCCAAACGACCGGGAAATAATAAAATACTCGCCGCCGCCTTCTACCCTTTTATTCGTTGCAATTTCGGAAATCGCCAGAGCCGTGGGAATAGTCACCATATGTCCCAGCAATATTATCAGAATAGCACCCCAGAAACCGACAGTTCCAACGGCAAAACCGAACCTCAAAAACAGAATGGCTCCTAAGATCGTTGATATAGCCGTGAAAAAAACCGGCGCAGTACCAAATTTTGTATTTGTTTTCCGATGTGTCAAATCCCCATGAATTCACTCCAAATTTAGAGCAAAAAATGAATTCGACTTCCGGAACAGGAACTTTTTATTAAAAACTTAGTTAGCCAGGTAGTATTGCATGGACACAACAACCCTGACAATCTTTATATAAGGTGTATTACTATCCCTGTTTGAAATAGTGAATTGTCCCTGCCGGGCTGTTTTTAATTTCCCCAGTTTGCTTTGCGAATCTTTGGCAAATTTAATGGCCACCTCCCGGCCTTTGGCCGTGGCTTCTTCTACCATGCCGGGTTTAATTTCGTTTAGCTTGGTAAATAAAAACTGTGTCCGGTTATCATAATCCTGAGGTTGAATGGCAACCCCTTTTTTACCCAGCTGATCCACTTTCTTCATCACCTCTCTCACATGATCCACCTTATCTGTATAAACAGTAACTGTATTTTTCGAGGAGTACCTGTAGTTTATTCGCTCAGAATAATAATCATTGGCCTGCCGGTCAACGGTCACCATTTGCGACACACTTATTTCTTCATCAGAAAAACCGTTGTCTTTTAAAAAACGGATCAGCATTTCCTGCTTTTCTTCCATGTCTTTGTATAAATACTCAAGATCGTTGCTTACCTGTTTGAATGTTATCGGCCAGATGGCAATATTTGCTTTCACCTCCATTTCGGCCAGACCTTTAACGCTGACAACCCGTTCCGTCGATTTAAAATGGATAATCGCTTTATAAATAAACAACCCTAATAATACAAGGCCCAAACCAACAAAAAATCCGGCTATTATGTTCGATCCGTTATTTTTTTCCATGATTCCAATGCTTTTTAACTATTCAAAGTTAACCAAATAAATGCTCTTATTTATAAAACGAACCTCTTTCCGAAAAAAGTATCTTTGTTATGTTAATAAATGCAAAAACATGAAAAGAATCGCGATCCTATCAGTTACCGTACTAATCGGCATTATGGCCGCTTTCTTAATTCTCCTCTTCAACCACGAATTACAACCTCAGGATAAGCCATCTGATAAACCCAATGATTGGTTTTTCCGGCAAAGAGCCTATCCGTATGAACAAATCAACCATGCAGCTTATATTGAAGCACTGAAACAACGCTCTGAGCTAAATTTAAGAAGCAATTCTTCGGGAAACAGGGGGCAGTGGGAGTTTGCCGGGCCTGTAAATACCGGTGGCCGTTTATCGGATGTAGAAATGAATCCCAACGACATGTCCATAGCTTATCTTGGAGCAGCAAGCGGCGGTGTTTTTAAATCTACCGATCAGGGTGTTACCTGGTATCCGGTATTTGATACGGCATTAAGCCTCTCCATTGGCGACATTGCTTTGGCCCCATCCAATCCTGATATTATTTATGTAGGAACCGGTGAGGCAAATGCAGGAGGCGGATCACTTGCCTATGACGGGGTGGGTGTTTACAAATCGGAAGATGCCGGCAAAACCTGGGAATATGCCGGACTGGAAGAAAGCCGTAATATTGGAAGGATAGTGATTGACTCACGTGATCCGGATGTTGCTTATGTCGCCACCATGGGCAATCTCTTCGCCAACAGCGCAGAGCGAGGTATCTACAAAACAACAGACGGTGGTGAAACCTGGGAAAATGTTCTGTTCGTTTCGGATTCAACGGGAGCGATTGACGTGGTAATCCACCCTCAAAATCCGGACACACTATACGCTGCCATGTGGGAACGCATCAGAAGGCCCAACCGCCGAAGTTACGGAGGCCCTACCTGTGGCATTTACCGCTCGTATGACGGTGGCGAAAGCTGGGAAGAACTGACCAATGGATTACCAACCGCTGCTTCTCAAAAAGGTCGTATTGGTATTGACATATCCGTTTCCGATCCGGACATTGTTTATGCCATATATGCCGACAGAACCGGCTATTTTAACGGAGTGTACAAATCAACCGATAATGGTGAGACCTGGGTGCAAACCAATGATGGCAGCCTGTCAGATGCTTATGCTTCTTACGGCTGGTGGTTCGGCCGGTTAAAAGTAGATCCGGTTAATCCCGACAATGTATTTGTCATCGGTTTCGACATCTACCGGACGCAAAACGGTGGTAATTCGTGGACGAACCAGTCGGGATGGGATGTTCATGTTGATCAGCATGCGGTTTACATTCATCCGCTGGATAATAGTTTTGTATTGCTGGGAAACGATGGCGGACTATACCGTTCAACAAACGGCGGCACCAGTTGGACATGGAATGAGAACCTGCCCGTTACTCAGTTTTACACTTGTGAGGTGGATTATCAATTACCCCATCGGCTTTACGGAGGCGCCCAGGATAATGGTACCAACCGCACTATGACAGGAAATATTGATGATTGGGAATTTATTTATGGTGGCGATGGTTTTTACGTGCTTGTAGATCCTGTCGATAATAATTATGTTTACGCTGAATATCAATACGGAAATCTGGCTCGCTCCACCAACGGAGGTCAAAATTTTACCGCTGCCACTTCAGGAATCAGCAACTCAGATCGTTTTAACTGGATGTGTCCTGTCGTATTCGACCCGACAAACCCGGCCATTTTATATTTTGGCTCCAACAAACTGTACCGATCAATTAATCATGCCGTTTCATGGACAGTCATCAGTGGCGACCTGACTGACGGGCCGGGCAGCGGAAGTCTGGCATACAACACCCTAACAACTATTGCTGTTTCACCGGTAAATTCTAACGTGATTTATACCGGATCCGATGATGGTAATGTTTACATAACTGACGACGGGGGTGTTTCTTTCCATAATATTTCAAATGGTTTACCTCAACGCTGGGTCACCCGTGTAGTCGCCGACCCGGAAAATGATCATGTTGCTTATGTTACCCTTTCCGGTTACCGTTGGGATGAGTTTCAACCACATGTTTTCAGAACGGATAATAACGGACAAAACTGGACTGATATCTCGGGAAATCTTCCGGAAGCACCGGTTAATGACCTTATTGTCAATCCTGCCAATACCCAAATACTTTTTGTAGCTACCGATATGGGCGTTTATGTAACCTATAATGGTGGTTCGGAATGGGAAATGCTGGGTGACAATTTACCGAATGTCGTGGTGAACGACCTCGTATATCATCAACCCACCAATAAACTTGTTGCCGCTACTTATGGCCGCTCCATGTACGCTTACAACCTGGAACAGGATCCGGTTACTTCGGCACCTGAACCTTTAAATGAATTTAATATTACTGTTTATCCCAACCCATTCAAAGACATCGTTTCTATTGAATTAGATAAAATGATGGCTGCTCACACTGTTTTTATAATGGATATTTCCGGAAAAACAGTTAAACGAATACACCTGGAAAAAGCATCCGGTTTTACCCGTGTAATAAAGTGGAATGGCATGGATGATTCCGGTAGTGAACTGCCATCCGGTATCTATTTTTGCATCATTCAAAATGAGCATAGAACCGTCGTTAAAAAGATCATCAGAAAATAATGTTAACGCACCACAACATTTTTACAGATTAAAAGAACAATTGTGTAACTGCTAAAACATTACGACTTTTGCAATTAAAAATAAAT
>QMPO01000162.1 GCA_003648625.1 Bacteroidota bacterium | reverse complement strand
CCGCCGCATGGGCAAGACGGGTTATTTCCTTAACCGGATTAATGGTTCCCAGCACATTGGAAATATGAGCTACCGCTACAAGCCGGGTTTTATCATTAAGTGCCTGTTCAAATCCACCCAAATCAAGTTCTCCTTCAGGACCCGCCTTTACCACCACCAGCCGGGCACCTGTTCTGTAACACAACTGCTGCCACGGAACCAGATTTGAATGATGCTCCATAGACGTAATGAGAATTTCATCCCCTTTTTTTACGAATGATTCAAACCCATTGGCTACCAGGTTGATTGACTCGGTTGTTCCCCGAGTAAATATTATTTCGGATGGGTCGGAAGCATGGATGTAACTGGCGATATAAGTCCGGGCTGCTTCATAAGCCCCGGTAGCCACCTGGCTCAGATAATGCACTCCCCGATGGACGTTGCTGTTTTCGTTGCGGTAGTAGTTACTTATTCTTTCAATTACCTGTACGGGCTTTTGTGTTGTTGCCGCATTGTCGAAATAAACCAGAGGTTTTCCGTAAACGGTTTGTTGCAGGATCGGGAAGTCGTTGCGGATTTGCTTTATATCTAACATCGGCTTAAATTTTACTCAGGTCAATATCAAACTCTATCGGTTTATCCGGCTCGCTGCAATGCAGTACACACTTGTCACAAATAGACAATTCACCCCGCAACCGCCGCTTGATCATATCTTCATAGCTGATGCGCAGTGGCTCGATAGACACCTTAGAAGTAACTTCAGCCAAAAAGGCAAACATCAGCAACAGTCTTGCATCTTCCCTGCCAATCCCTCTCTGCATCATATAAAACAAGGCTTCATCATCCAGCTGACCTACTGTGGCACCGTGGCTGCATTTTACATCATCGGCATATATTTCGAGAAAAGGCATGGTGTCGATTGTCGCTTTGGGCGTCATCAATATATTGTTGTTCCGCTGAAAAGCATTTGTTTTCTGCGCATCCCGGGCCACATATATGTAACCGTTAAAAATTCCGGAAGCCTCTTCGTCAAGAACGCCTTTGAATAATTCGTTGCTGTGACAATTTGGCACAGCATGATTTATGTACACCTGGTTGTCAATATGCTGTTGCTTGTCCACCAGGTAAACACCATTAATATCAGCATCAGCACCCTGTCCCATCAGGTTGACATGCAACTCATTTCGTATTTTCCCGCCGTTGAGTGAAAGGATGTTTACTTTCAACCTGCTGTCCCTTTCCTGGTGAATAAACGTGTTATTTATCAGCGAGGTGTTGTCGTTGATGTTTTGTAATTTATACAATTCAAACGAGGAATTCTCGTCCATATACACCTCGGTAAGTGTGTTGATGAATCCGGGCGTATGGTTTACCGAATCATCGCAATGAAGGAAGGTGAGGCGACTGCTTTTCCCCAGAATGATCAGGTTTCTTGAATTTACCATCAGCGGCTCCTGAAGATTGATCAGTTTGATTAGCTGAACAGCGTTTTTTACTTCTACACCATCCGGGACGTAAATAAACATGCCGTCTTTGAAAAGTGCTGTATTTGCTGCCGTAAACCCGTCTTGTTCGGTGTTGGCAATGTTGCCGAAATGCTTTTCAAACAGTTCGGGGTATTGATGCTGGGCTTTCAAAATACTGCCGACAACCACCCCGTCACCGGTAGTGATCAGTTGATTTTCTTTTGTGCTGTAATACCAGCCGTTGAGCATGGAATATGTATCAGCCCAAAAACCATGAATTTCACATCTGAAGATTTCCTCTGCCGCTTTATCATAAAAAACGGGTGGAATATCGAGCAGGTATTCTTCCTCATATTGGCCCGGAAACGGAGAGTTTTTCCACTTTTCATTTTTTCGGTCAGGCAGGCCATTATCTTTCAGAAACTCAAAACCATTTATCCGTGAACGACTCACAACGGGATGACACGATCCTGTCAATGCCACCTGTTTTTGTTCAAATTCGTTGATCAATGATGTTTCCAGAAGCTTATATATTGTGTCAGATTTTTGCATGTCTTCCGGTTTATTCGTCTTCCTGATCAATGATCCAGTCGTATCCTTTTTCTTCGAGCTCAAACGCCAGGCCTTTACCACCCGATTTAACGATCCGGCCATCGTACATCACATGGACAAAATCGGGAACGATATAATCAAGCAGTCGCTGGTAGTGTGTGATCACGACAAACGCATTATCTGTTGACCTCAACTCATTGACCCCCCTGGCTACCACCTTCAGCGCGTCAATGTCAAGACCCGAGTCGGTTTCGTCGAGAATAGCCAGTTTGGGTTCCAACATAGCCATCTGGAAGATCTCATTTTTCTTTTTCTCGCCGCCCGAGAAACCTTCATTCACTGAACGTTTAGTGAGTTTCGTGTTGATGTCCACAAGTTTCTTCATCTCTTCCATCTTTTTCAGGAATTCGCCTGCCGGGATGGCTTCAAGGCCGTTGAACTCGCGTTGTGCGTTGATCGCCGTACGCATAAAGTTTGTCATACTTACACCGGGAATCTCCACCGGATACTGAAAACTCAGAAAGATGCCTTTATTTGCCCTGATATCCGGTGCCATATCGTTGATCGTTTCTCCATCGTAGATGATCTCTCCTTTGGTTATGTCATAGTTTTCACGTCCGGTGATGGCCGCAGCCAGTGTACTTTTCCCCGTTCCGTTAGGTCCCATGATGGCGTGTACTTCTCCTTTATTTACGCTTAAATTAAGCCCTTTTAATATTTCTTTGCCATTGATGGCAACGTGCAGATTTTTTATGTTTAGTAGCATTTTTTTAAGGTTCGATTGTTTAATTGTTCAATTGCTCGATTGTTCACGTATTTTTATCCCACACTTCCTTCCAGCGTTATTGCCAGAAGTTTTTGTGCTTCCATGGCAAATTCCATGGGCAGCTTATTCAACACTTCTTTAGCATATCCGTTTACGATCAGCCCAATGGCTTTTTCCATATCTATCCCTCGTTGCTGACAGTAAAACAATTGTTCTTCTGAAATTTTGGACGTCGTTGCCTCATGCTCAACTACTGCAGTTTCATTAGCCGATTTGATGTACGGGAACGTATGAGCCCCGCATTGATCACCCAACAACAACGAATCGCACTGAGAGAAATTTCGCGCATTCTCTGCTTTTCTTCCGATACGTACCATCCCGCGGTAACTGTTGTTGCTTTTCCCGGCTGAAATGCCTTTCGAAATGATGGTGCTTTTTGTGTTTTTTCCCTGATGGATCATCTTAGAACCCGTATCTGCCTGCTGGTAATTGTTGGTCACTGCTACAGAATAAAATTCGCCGACAGAGTTATCACCATGCAACACACAACTTGGGTATTTCCAGGTGATGGCCGAACCGGTTTCCACCTGTGTCCAGCTTATTTTTGAATTTTTACCTTTACACAAGCCGCGCTTAGTTACAAAATTGTATATCCCCCCTTTTCCTTCCTTATTCCCCGGATACCAATTTTGCACCGTTGAATATTTCACTTCGGCATCATCCATTGTGATGATTTCAACTACCGCAGCATGTAATTGATTTTCGTCGCGCATCGGAGCCGTACATCCTTCGAGATAACTCACATAACCGCCTTCATCAGCGATCAGTAAGGTACGCTCAAACTGACCGGTATTGGCGGCATTGATCCGGAAATAAGTAGACAATTCAATGGGGCATCTCACCCCTTTGGGTATGTAACAAAACGAACCGTCGCTGAACACGGCTGAGTTTAATGCTGCAAAATAATTATCGGTAACAGGCACTACCGAAGCCAGGTATTTTTTCACCAGATCCGGGTGGTTTTGCACCGCCTCGCTGAACGAGCAAAAGATAATATCATGTTTTGCCAGTGTGTCCTGGAAGGTAGTTTTTACCGAAACACTGTCAATCACGGCATCCACAGCAACTCCCGCCAGCATTTTTTGCTCTTCGAGTGAGATGCCCAGCTTATTAAATGTATCCAGTAACTCAGGGTCCACTTCGTCAAGACTCTCTAGCTCTTTTTTCTTTTTTGGAGCAGCATAATAGATAATGTCCTGGTAATCGATAGGCGGATGGCTTATCAAAGCCCAGTCGGGCTCCTCCATTTTTTGCCAGTAACGGAACGCTTTCAGCCGGAACTCAAGTAACCAGTCGGGTTCGTTCTTTTTGGCTGAGATAAACCTTATTGTCTCTTCTGTCAGCCCTTTGGGGGCCATATCCATCTCTATATCCGAATAAAAACCATATTTATATTCTTCGTTAGTTACCTGATCCAGTATATTTTCGTTCTTGCTTTCGCTCATCAATATTCTATTTAGAATAATTTTAAATAAGATGGCAAATTTAAGCATTTTCTCCGAAAAAACAGGTATTACACGTGAAGTAAATCATAATTAATTCGTAGTTGTATTTGTGCTATTTTTGCCCTGAATACAAAGAATATGAGAAGATTTCTCCGTTTCGTCCGGCGCACTATTTTGTACATGCTTTTAATCATTGCCGGTATGTTGTTTTCCTTTTATGTAATGGCTCCGGTTTACGAATTCTCGGGTCCGGTAAAGTTTACCGGTAACAAGTTATATAATCCATATGCAAACATGGACCCTGCTCAGTGGAAGAAATATAATTTCCAGGTACAGTCGAAAGCCTGGCTGGGTATTACGAACGGCAGGAAGAATAGTAATAAACTGATTGACAGTGTTTACACTTCGTTGGGGTTCGATCACGTAGCCACTTCAGATTACCAGAAAATCAACTATTACGGAAAACAAAACCCTTCGTTTATACCCACTTACGAACATGGGTATAGTCTGGCAAAAATTCACCAGGTGTGTATTGATGCTGATAAGGTATTATGGACTGATCTTCTTTTATGGCAAAGCCTGAGTATGAAACAATGGATCATTGATCTGTTGAAAAAAGATTGCCGTATCGTTGCCCTGGCTCACCCATCGTTGCGTAACGGATATTCAACGGAGGATCTGCGTTATCTGACGAACTATGACATGCTCGAAGTGCTGAGCGGCTTGTATATTTCAACGGGGCAGTGGGATGCTGCCTTATCATCAGGACAATTGGCGTGGATACTTGCTGATGACGATACACACGATGTTTTGCACCTTGATGAAACAGGCCGGAAGTTTACAATGATCAACGCACCAACTACCGGAAAGGACGAAATTATTACGCGTCTGAAAGCAGGAAATTGTTACGGGGTAGATTACTATTTGAGTGAAGACACAACTATTACCGGAAAAGCAGGAAAGTTAGAACAAATGCCGTTTCTGGTACGTGCCGAACTGGATGGGGATACGTTAACGGTAGAATTCAGCCGGAAATCGAGAGAGATTGACTTTATCGGGGAAAATGGCACTGTCCGAAAAATAGTTAACAATGTCCGTACAGCTTCGTATGTCATGCAACCCGATGATCCATATATCCGTACAAAAGCCAATTTTTTCTATACGTACGATCTTTATCTTAACCCTGTCGTTCGCTACGAAGGTGCTTCCCTCCGATCACAGAAAACAGCTGTTATTGATGCGGATGCTACTTTGAGGTTACGGATTATTTATTTTGTGATTCTGCTCACACTGGCATTCTTATTTGCCAAATGGAAACGAAAGAAAACAGCCCGATAAAGAATGAACTCTGCCGTCAATTACCGGAAATATGTGGGTTTGCTGATCGCTATTTCAACGATCATCAGGGCTTGTGTTGCCGCCACACTTGAACTTGGCAACGATGAAGTTTATTACAGGCTGCTCGCCCTGTATCCCGACTGGTCACACTTCGACCATCCATTGATGGTGGGACTGACCATCCAGCTGTTTAGCTTCAACCTATTACTTAACAGCGAGTTTTTTATACGACTCGGATCCGTCGTTTTGGGTGCCGCCAATATCTGGATCGTTTACCGGATAGGCAGCGTTATTAAAAATGAACGTGCCGGTTTTTTTGCAGCCATGCTGTACACAGCATCCGTTTATGCGTTTGTTATCACCGGTATTTTCATTCTGCCCGACACACCGCAGAGTTTTTTCTGGTTACTGAGTATATTACTGATGCTGCAATCAGCAGTTTCCGACCCAAACAAGCCAAAGGCCCGGGTAAAAATGCTCCAAATGGGTATTATGATCGGTTTGGCTATTCTGTCGAAATACACAAGCATCTTTCTTTGGGCAGGCGTGTTTTTATATATCATTATCTACAACCGTGTATGGCTGAAAAGTAAATGGTTTTATTATTCGCTGGCTACAACTGCAGTTATCACTTTGCCAATCCTGATCTGGAACATCCGTTATGATTTTATCAGTTTTACCTACCATGGCGGGCGAGTGGACTTGATGGGGCATGTGTTAAATGCTGATTATTTTCTGACAGAACTGGGAGGCGAGTTCTTTTACAACAACCCGGTTAATTTTATCCTTATCCTGGTTACTTTATTCATCATTGCCCGTAATAAACTGAAGCTGGACAAAGTTTACATAAGGAGCATTCTTCTGATCTCCATGCCGTTGACAGTAATTATTCTGACCTTTTCATTATTCAGGCGGACTTTGCCTCACTGGACTGCGCCGGCATACACTACCTTGCTCGTGCTTGTTGCCGCATGGCTGGATCAGGTTACCAGAGAAAAGACAAGACGAATTCCGCGAAGTATTATAGCTGCTTTGGGTTTTCTTTTGCTGATTATTGTTTTGGGGGTGGGGCAAATCAATTACGGATGGATTGACTTCACATCTCTGGAAAAAAAATACGGTATCGTTGCAGACGATCCCTCACTCGACATGTTCGGATTCGACCAGGCTGGAAGAGCCTTTGCACAGTTGGTGGAAGAAGACCGCAGCAACGGACTGATGTCGGAAGAAAGCATTCTGGTGGGCAACTTCTGGTTTCCTCTGGCAAATTTCGATTACTATGCAGCAAGTCCAATTGGCATGAGAAGCTT
>QMPO01000161.1 GCA_003648625.1 Bacteroidota bacterium | reverse complement strand
TTTAATGCATCGGTGAATTGCGGGGAGATTGAGCAGGTATATTATGATATTCTGAATAGCGTAAAGAAAGAAGTAAATATTCCGGTTTCAATAAAACTGGGCTATTATTTTACCAATTTGTGTACTGTAGCCAGAAATCTGGTAGCCGGAGGCGCTGACGGGCTGGTGTTGTTCAACAGGTATTTTCGTCCTGATATTGATATCGATACGATGAACGTAATTTCCGAAAATCATATGTCATCTTCTGATGAGATGCATATTCCATTAAGGTGGATAGGCTTGTTAAAAGGAAATGATGTCGATTGTGATATTGCCGCATCCACAGGCGTACATGATTACAAAGGTGTTGTGAAACAACTGCTGGCCGGAGCTGATGCCGTGCAACTATGCAGCGCTCTGTACTTAAAAGGTATTCCGTATATCGAAACTATCTTGCGCGACCTGGAACACTGGATGGAGAAACATCATTTTGATAACATCGATAGTTTCCGGGGGAAAGCGTTAAACACGCAAACAGTAGATGCATCGTTCGAGCGGGTTCAGTTCCTGAAAAGAGATTTTGATTGATAGCGTTAATTCATTTTGTAGAACCTGCTCGGTGGGAGCAGGTTTTTTTTGTTGCTTTCCTGGCTTATTTATCCCTGTTAAGCGTATAAACTACGCCTGCTTTTAGTTGAAATATCTGGGTCCATTTTGCTTCTATTTCGGGTTGGTAATAAAGATTTGTGAAACTAAATGCAAAGCCGGGAGTAACTGTGAGTCCCCAGTGCGGACTTATTTGAACAATTCCGCCAAGATACAGGTTCATGCCGAAATCATAAGTGTTGAAGATGGACGTTGCATCGCCTGTGAAATCTTCAATCGAGTGACCGGGTACATCAAACGGTGGCGAAAAATGGGGTGCGTATTCCGGGTCGATGTACAGATCGTTAAAACCTTTTTGTGTGGCATTTAATAGCAACGAATAATAAACACCTGCCTGAACATAGATCTTAAACTTGCCTGAACCTTTAACGTAACTAATACTCAACGGAATAGTGAGGTAGTTAATGCTGTAATTCCTTGTTATATGCAGGTAACTCTTTGCGCTGTACACAATACTGTCGGGAATGATTTGGGAGCTGTCCGCAAGGCCGACGTAGAGGTCGTCAATTTTAAACCCCCGATTGTCGAAATATAACCCCAGTTTTACACTGAAAAGATCTGAAATGAAGTACTCGGCATAAGGTCCCAATATGTATCCGGTCTTTCTGCTGGTTGGGTTTAGCGTTGTCTTGTTGTTTGTGTTGGTGAATTGAACACCCCCGTCGAAACCAAAGTTGATTTTTCCTTTATTAGATTCCTGTGCGCATAAAGAATGAGTGTTGGAAATTAGAAAGATAAGGACTATAATTAATATATAAAGTTTGTTGGTGTTCATATTCTGCTCTGCTTTAAATTGTGTGGAAGATCCAGTAAACTCCTACAAAAATGGCACATAAGCCTGTTATTCCGGTAATGATCTTCAGCATTGTATCTCGCCTTTTCCTGCTTGCTCTTTGGGCCAGATATCCGAGTATAACCGAAAAGACAACCATAGCAAATATTGTTCCGAAACCAAATCCTAAAAGATAGAAAGCGGAATCAGTTTTGCTCGGAAATGCCAGTGTAGGTAAAAGGCTGATAAAATGCGAAACGCCCGCCAGTCCATGAATAATTCCTATGCCCAAAGCAGCCAGATACGTCTGCTTTTCGTGCTTCTGATGCGTATGAATGTGTACAGTAGCATCATCGTGCTGGTGTTCATGATGGTGGATATACACGTCACCTTCATCTGTCTGGTGCGTATGCACATGTTTATGATGTCTGGATGACTGGTACCGGTATAACCTGCTCAATGACCATAAACCGATAATAATCAGCAAGCCTCCTACGATTTTCTCGCTGTTTTGAGATATATAATCGACAGGTATCAGCTCTCTGAAGTAAAAAAACAAAATGCCAATGAGCAACATACCTGTTAAGTGGCCAATTCCCCACGACATACCAATCAACCAGGATTTGATCTTCACATTAACGGCAAGCGGACCAACTGCAGCCAGATGATCGGGTCCTGAAAGTACATGTGCCATAGCAGCTATAAAGCCAAAGATCAGTGGATAGGCTGCCAGAGAACCCAATGATCCCGAATCTCCGGAAAGCAGCAATAATAACATATTATTGGACAAAATGGAAATACTTTCAGCCGGGTAGATCATTGACATAGAGTTTTGTCAAAGATAAGGTTTTAGCCAGTTTTACTGTACTTTTTTTAGTAAATAGTATGTTAAAATTTCTTCTTTTCAATCAGAAGAATTTAGTGTTTATTTGCAAATTGTATTTACTTTTAAACAAAAAAATAAAACTATGAGATTTAAGGTATTAGTTGTCGCAGTAATTCTTTTATTCTTTGTTCCTTTCATCAACGCACAGGAACAGAAAGAAGTGAATGTAGCACCGTTTAGTCAGGTGAAATTCGAAGGATCGGCCAAATGGGTGCTCATACCTTCCGGTACGGAAAAGGTGGTTCTGGAAAGTAGTAAAGAGGATGTTTTTGATTATATAAATATCAAAAATGAGGGGAATACGCTTGTAATCAGCACTACAGATAAAAATAAAAACATCACGAAGCTGTTTAAGTCGGTAACCATCAATGTTTATTTTACCTCCATCAACAGTGTTGCTTTGTCGGGTGCAGGCTCCGTAAGATGTGAAGAACCTTTTTCGGCAGGCGGGATGACAGCAATACTCAGAGGAACGGGTAATATGTACCTCGATCTCAATTGTTCAACATTCACCGGTAATATGTTTGGTACTGGCTCACTTGATGTGAAAGGGACCGCAACCAATGCCGTGGTGAGGGTAGAAGGAGTTGGCGGCTTCGACGGATTTGATCTGGTGACCAATAATATGGATGTAACAGTTTCGGGTGTCGGTGGTGCCCGGGTACATGCAACCAACCAGCTGACAGCTACATTGAACGGAGTGGGCTCCATCAGGTACAAAGGCGACCCGGAATCTAAGAATTTCGACACCAACGGCCTGGGAAATATTAAAAAGGCAGATGATAACAAGTAACCAATTGTTGTGAACAGATACTTCATCAAACTTGCATACAACGGTGCCGCTTACCATGGCTGGCAGATACAGGATAATGCCCGTACCGTCCAGCAGGAACTGAATGAAAAGTTTTCGTTGATGCTGAACGCAGAGATCAATCTGACGGGATGTGGCAGGACAGACACGGGTGTTCATGCGCGGGAATTTTATGCTCATTTTGATGTAGAACAGCCATTGGAGTTGCCCGGAGAGCTGGCCTTCCGGATGAATGCTTTTTTACCCGGCGACATTGTGGTTTATGACGTATTTGAAGTCCCGCCCGATTTCCACGCCCGCTTTGATGCACGCAGCAGAACCTATAAATATTACATAAGCAGGCAAAAAGATCCGTTTATGGCCGGACAGTCCTATTACTATCATGCCCCACTGGAGGTAGAAAAGATGAAAGAAGCATGTGCTTTCCTTTTTCAATATATCGATTTTACAAGTTTCTCAAAACTGCATACGCAAACCAAAACGAATAATTGTAACATAGTTGAAGCTTATTGGGAAGAAACCGATAACATGCTGGTATTCACCATCCGAGCCGACCGTTTTTTGCGCAATATGGTGCGGGCAATTGTTGGAACCTTACTGGAAGTCGGTAAAGGGAAACTCGAAGTGAATGATGTGAAGCGCATTATCGAAGCCAAAGACCGCTCTCAGGCAGGCTTTTCCGTACCGGCCGAAGGTCTGTTTCTCGAACATATTGACTACGACTTTCCGGGTTAATACCTGATCAGATAGAATCGGGTTGCCTGATCATATCATAAAAAAAGCTCCGGAATTTCTCCCGGAGCTAACAGTATTGCTTAAATTAATCAAAGGCCCGTTAGATTAACTTAAGATCAAAAATTATTTTCATATAAATTTGCTGACCTGCAAACTGAGTATAATAATCGGCTTTTTCATCCATCTCGTAAATAGCTTTTGCTACATATTTCTTCATTCTCTTATCAATGCAGTTACATCCTGTTACGAGAAATGTACCATCCTTCTGAATTGTTACTTCTGCCATCACGCAGCATTCGAATTTTTCTTTTATGGCAAATTCAGGATAGTCAAGATTTTTTTCAATATACTCAGATACTGATTTGGAGACAGCTTTTGAAGCGGGGACAGGTTCACTGGCAAAGGCGGTTGTTGCAATAAAAATGCCTAATACCATCATCAAGGTTGCGATTCTTGTTTTCATTCCTTTTAAGTTTTAGTTTAAAAAATTAAGATTGCGATGCATTTAAAATAGCTTTTATAATGTGCTAATGTACAGTCAAATAAAAACGGATCAAAGTTTTATATACAAACTAATTCAATCAATAGACAAAGCAAGAGGGCCGCTATTATCCGGAATAAAGCGCAGGCAAACTACGTTTGTAGATGCAGGTGGTTCATTAGTCGAATTAGCCGGGAATGATAAAGATTATGCGCATCCACGAAAGGATGAACCCTATAATGACGGATCAAAGTTTTATATACAATAAATAAACAAAAAAAGAGAAACGCTATCTCATGTACTAAAAAACCCCGCTCAAAAGGCGGGGTTTTTCTTACTAATTCACTATGAGAACTTGCTTGTTGTGTAATTTTATTATTTCTGACGATAGTGCCTTTTATTAAAGGATATCTTCACTGTTTTTCTCATTGCAATTAAGCGTCATCGGGCTTGCCTCTTCTTCAATTAGCAACTGCCCTGCAATTTCGGCCGTGTCAAAAGGGATGTCGTCAATATAACTCTCGTCTTCTAATACATACGTTTTTCTTAACTCACGGTCGCAGCAAATATCACTGGCGATAACTTCAGTATTGAACGGGATGTCATCTATATAGGTTTCTTCTTCGAAAGTGAAATTGGCCCGGCTCCTCTCAAGCGAAGCTTCCATAGCAATATCATGCGTGTTAAAAGGAATGTCATCAATAAATCCCTCTTCGCTGTTCTCAATGTGCGCCATGCTGCTGATCGAAATAAACATGGTGGCAAAGATTGTGGCTGTGATCAATTTTATCGTTGTTTTCATTTTTTTTAAGTTTTAGTTCACAAATTAAGATTGCGATTCATTTTAAGATAGCTTTTATAGTTTTAATAATGTGCTAAAGTATAGTCAAATGAAGACGGGTCAAAGTTTTATATACAAACCAAGTCAATCAATAGACAAAGTAAGAGGATCGCTATTATCCGGAATAATGTGCAGGCAAACTATGTTTATAGATGCAGATGGTTCATTAGTCGAATCAGCAGGGAATGATAAAGATTATACTGGTCCACTAAAGGATGAATCCTATGACTACGGTTTCTCCCTCTCCGTGACGTATGGGTGAAGTAAGGTTATAAAGGAAATCCTTAGTATAACTTTGCAGTACAGCTGGAAATTGACTGCGGATATAAAGCAGAAAATCATTTGGGAAGAAGACTAAGAATAAAAAAACTTCAAACTTTAGACTTTAAACTTCAAACTATTCACATTCCCCTAATTCCCTGGCAAACAGCACAATCTTAATAACCTCTCTGGCTTCTTTCACATCATGTACGCGCAATATATTGGCACCATTCAGCAGAGCAATTGTGTTCAGTACGGTGGTTCCGTTCAACGCTTCGGAGGGTTTGGTGTGAATTACTTTATTGATCATGGATTTTCGTGAAATGCCGCCCAGCAAAGGCAGGTTGTCTATACGTAACTCTTCCAGGTTCTTCAGTATCGTATAATTGCACTTCAGCGTTTTCCCGAATCCAAAACCCGGATCGAGGATGATATCTTCTACTCCGGTATTTCTTAGATCCTTAATTTTTTCTGTAAAATATTGCCGGATAATTTCTGTAATATTTTCTGCAATGGGGAATTTCTGCATACTTTCCGGTGTTCCGTGTAGATGCATCAATATATACGGAACATGCAGAGCGGCAACAGTAGCGTACATATTATCATCAAAATTACCACCCGAAATATCGTTGATAATATGGGCCCCGTTTTCAATACACTCACGTGCTACCGAGGACCTGAAAGTATCGATAGAAAAAATAGCTTCCGGAAACTCTTTTACCAGTCGCTGTAATGGCCAGATGACCCTTTTTAATTCTTCCTTTTCGTCAGTCAATTCGGCTCCCGGCCTCGAGGAAACAGCACCAAGGTCTATAATATCTGCTCCTTCGTGCAGCATTTTTTCTACCTGTTCTTTCCTGATCTTTTCCTGATGAAATTTGCCGCCATCGTAAAACGAATCGGGCGTCAGGTTCAGGACACCCATGATTTTTGGTGTAGAAAAATCAAGGATTTTATTTCCGCAGGTGACAGGCCTTATTTTTTTCGTAAAAGATGTATCTTTATTGCTCATTTTAGCCGTTATTTGAAAGGCAAAACAAAGTTACAAATTAAGCATGAGTCAGCATACGAAAAAGCAATTTGACGAAGTAATTAAACACTGTCAGCAGGTTTTTGAGAATAAACAGAAAGACTACGGTTCTGCCTGGCGGATACTGAGAGTACCCAGTCTTACAGATCAGATTTATATCAAAGCAAACCGTATCAGGAGCATACAGAAAAAAGGGGAGCGTAAAGTGAATGAAGGCATCGTACCCGAGTTTATCGGTATTGTCAATTATTCGGTCATGGCGCTTATACAATTGGAGTTAGGTGTGGCCGAAGAAGCAGATATGGAGAATGAAACTGCCTTGAAACTCTACCTGAAGTATCTGAACGAAGCACGTGATCTGATGATGAATAAAAACCACGATTACGATGAAGCGTGGCGGAATATGCGCGTGTCTTCTCTGGATGATATTATTCTGATGAAACTCCTGCGTATCAAACAGATTGAAGAAAACGAAGG
>QMPO01000160.1 GCA_003648625.1 Bacteroidota bacterium | reverse complement strand
GCTGGTACAAAACGGCTATGGGGTTGTACCACTTGATGATCTTTTAAAAATTCAGGCTTATGAAAGCAATTAATCTTTACATCTGGCTGGCTGCCATGCTTTTTCCAACCTCTTTTGTCAATGCACAGGACGATGCTTTCGGGCCGCTGACGAACACCGATGACTTTGTGCAAAAGGTAAAAACACGCACGGCAGCAACACAGACGATACAAAGCGATTTCCGTCAGGAAAAACACCTTACTATGCTGGAGGAGGTACTGGAGAGCGAAGGTCATTTTATTTTTAAAAAGGAGAATAATGTCGTATGGTCGTACACCCGGCCTCTGGATTACACCATCATTGTACACAACGGGAAATTCATTATCAAAGACGGTGACAAGGTAAAGGAGTTCGACATTGCATCGAACCGGATGTTTAAAGAGATCAACAACATGATCGTCACTTCTGTCAGCGCAGATTTTCTGGACAACCCGGATTTTGAAGCTGTTTACATGGAAAACGAAATGTTTTACCTCGCCAGGCTGGTCCCTGTTAAACCGGAAGTAAAAGATATGCTGAGTGAGATTGACATTTTTTTCGACAAGAAGGACATGCAGGTGGCCAAAGTTAAATTTCTGGAGCCCGGTGACGATTATACACTGATCACATTTTCCGGAAAAGTGTTTAACGAAGCAGTACCCGACAATGTATTCACTGTTTCCAACTAAACCGGTATGAAATTAAGGAACGGTATATATTTTCCATGGGCACTGTTATTCGTTGGTATGCTGACAATTACGTCATCATGCTCCTATAAACATTACAAAGGATTTGAACCGGTCGTAGCGGAGAATGTAAGCCCTCCCCGTCTCTTCGACACAGCTTTCAGTAAAGTAGTTTATACAACAAATTTCCGTGTATTCAACCAGGAGCTGAGTGGTTTGACTTTAGTGAAGAAAGTCAAATCAACGAACAGTTTTCACATCGTTTTCATGTCGCAGATCGGACTTAAATTTTTCGATATTGAAATCAAACCAAATGAAACAGAAGATTGGTTTCATGTGAATTTCATCATGGAAAGCCTGAACAGGGAGTTTATTGTCAGCACACTGAAAACAGACTTTATGTTACTGTTTTCAAAGTATCCGGAACATGCCGAAACCGGTATTTTCCGAAACACGGAAAACGAAATCACGGAAACAACCGTCCGGTTTGACAAATATATCTCTTCCATCTTTACAGACCGAAACAACAAAATAACCGGCATTGAACTCAGGAAAGGCAGGTCTGTAAAAACAAGTATTCATATCACACCAGGCAAAGAGTATCCGAAAGAACTGGATATCCACAACAAAAAAGGCGGTATGAATTTGACGTGGAAAGAAATTCGCATGTAATTCCAAAATCAGTTGATTACTCTGAATTTTTTGGCTGAAAGAAGAATAACTCTCCATCAGGAGATGAATACCCCATTGGGCGTAGTCAGGAGACTACACCCAAAGAAAAAAGTAAAAAAGCAACCTCCTCAGCTTAGTCTCCCGACTAAGCTGAATGAGGCCATAATCTCCTGATTATGAATAAAGTCATTGCAAATACCTGTCATTAATTATGCCCCGATGCACTCCGTTGAACGAGGAAGAGGATAAGTATCAAATTCCCTACATTTGCACAACCATGATGGCGAAGGAAAAAACACATACCAACCTGTTTACCGATTTAAAAGTCTGTGTTCTCATCCCGACCTACAACAACGGGAATACCATCGCTCAAGTTGTTGATGATGTGAAGAAACATACCGGAAACATCATCGTGGTTAATGACGGGTCAACTGACGGCACCGAAAAGATACTGGAGAAAATATCCGGTATTGACGTCATCGGATACGCTAAAAATGTCGGAAAGGGCTATGCCATCCGGCAGGGTTTCAGGCGGGCACTGGAACTTGGTTACGATTACGCTATCACCATTGATGCTGACGGCCAGCATTTTGCCGACGACCTGCCCAAATTTATCGACACCCTGCAGGAGCATCCTGACAGTCTGATCATCGGTTCGCGCAACATCGAAGCCGATGGCATGCCAGGAAAGAACACTTTTGCCAACAAGTTCTCCAACTTCTGGTTCAAATTTGAAACGGGTCTCAGCCTGCCCGACACCCAGTCGGGGTACCGCCTGTATCCGGTTAAGTTTTACCGGAATACAAAATTCTACACCAAAAAATATGAATTTGAAATTGAAGTGCTGGTACGGTCGGCGTGGCGGGACATTCCTGTTCTTCCCATTCCTGTCAAAGTTTACTATCCGCCCGAAGAAGAGCGTGTGACGCATTTCAGGCCCTTTCAGGATTTTTCGCGTATCAGCGTTCTGAACACCATTTTGGTCCTGATCACACTTTTGTACATCTGGCCGTTAAATCTCTTTCGATACTTCACACGCCACAAGTTTGTCGATATCGTAAAAGACCAGTTAAGACAGCATAACGAAAACCCGGCAAAGATTGCATCGGCACTTGGATTTGGCGTTTTTATGGGTATTGTGCCCATCTGGGGGTTTCAGATGCTGACTGCCGTATTTCTCGCCCAGTTGTTACGTCTGAACAAGATTCTTGTACTGGCAGCTTCCAATATCTCCATTCCTCCGGTCATCCCGTTCATTATTTATTTCAGCTACAAAACAGGGGGCTTAGTATTGGGCACCGAAGGAACACTGACCAGGGAAACTGTTATGGGCCTGAAAGATAAAATATTAACCGGGCATTTTTATGAAACACTCAGTGAACTTGGATACAACCTGTTTCAATATGTTGCAGGAAGCCTTGTTTTGGGGCTGGCACTCGGTCTGGCCGTTTTTGCGGTGTCGTATTTCCTGTTAGCTTTGTTTAAGAAAAACGGAACGAAGACAGTACAATGAGCACATTTTTCATCTTCCTATACAAGCACATTCAAAAGCACGCCATTGTGTCCATCCTGTTACTTGTAGCATTGGTGTTTGCAGCAGCATGGTTCGCTTCACGTGTGTCGTTCTCCGAAGACATTACGAATGTACTACCTGAAAGCAAAAAGATCAACCGCCTGAATTTTGTGCTGGATAATTCGGAATTTATGGAAAAGGTGGTGTTCAACATTCGTTTGAACGACAGTACACAAAAAGCAAATCCGGATTTGCTGGCTGATTTTACCCGCCAGCTGGCCGATTCTATCGCCCGTCAGCACATTCCCGAACGCATCCGGAACATTGAGAAACCACCCGATGATGCGGAGATGATGAAACTGTACGATTTTGTGTACAACCATCTTCCGGTATTTCTGGATTCGGCAGATTATGAGATCCTCGCTGAAAAAGTCAGTGATCCCGCTATTCGTCAAAGTCTGGAAAGCGATCTGAAAACTTTGATATCTCCGGCGGGCTTCGGTGTAAAAAAGATGATCAAAAACGATCCGCTGCACTTTACTGTCCTGGCTATTGATAAATTCAAAATGTTTCAGCTTAGCGGGAACTTTGAGCTGTACAATGGCCAGTTCATCACCAAAGACCACCGCAATATATTGCTGATTGTTACGCCCGTTTACACCAACAACTCGGCAGTCAACGAGGTGCTTTTCAGCGATATCGACCGGCTCATCAACCAATTGAAACAACAGGAACAGTTCAGGAATATTGAAGTGGACTATTTTGGCAATGCCGTAGTTGCCCTTGGCAATGCAAGGCGTATCAAAAAAGATATTGTTACCACGGTTTCCATTGCTGCCGTTTTGCTGATCATTGCCATCACAGCGTTTTTCAGAAAAAAACGCACCGTGCTGATTATCTTTATGCCGCTAGTATTCGGTGTATTGGTGTCGCTGGCCTTTTTCTATTTCCTGCGGTCGAACATTTCAGCTATTTCGCTGGGTATCGGATCGGTGCTGGTAGGTATTTCGGTTGACTATGCCCTCCACATTTTTTCGCACTACCGGAAGAACCTCGACATTAAAGCGCTCTATAAAGACATTACAACCCCCATCCTGATGAGCAGTTTTACAACGGCTGCTGCATTTATGAGTCTGTTCTTCCTGAACTCCCGAGCGCTGAATGACCTGGGATTGTTTGCCGCCATCAGTATTTTGAGTGCCGCTTTATTTTCGCTCATTGTTCTGCCCCACCTCATCCGTACAAAATCCACCAGGCCCCCAAAACAAAACCTGCTCGACAAACTGGCGGCTTATCATCTGAAGAAAAAAAACCTGATCTGGCCTTTTATTCTGCTGCTGACGATTGTTTTCTATTTCTTTTCGGGTAACGTAAGCTTCGATGCCGACATGATGAAGAACAATTACATGAGCGAGCGCCTGAAAAAAGCAGAACAGGAACTGAACCGCATCACCAGCTTATCCAAAAAAACCATTTATCTTGTCTCACCGGGATCTACGATGGATGCAGCGCTTACGGCCAACGAAAGTACGAAACACCGTATCGACAGCCTGGCCAATGATGGGGTGATCAAAGAATCGGTGGTGATCAACCATCTTTTTAAACCTTTGGCCGAACAGAAAAAAGCTATTGAGCGCTGGAACCGTTTCCGCGATAAGTATGGCACACAGATTAAAGAAAACCTGGAACAGGAAGGAAGTAAGATCGGCTTTAAAAAATCAGCTTTCCAGAACTTTGAGCAGTTTCTCGATAAAGATTTTGAACCTGTTACCATGGATCAGGCCGGACTGTTATTTGCAATGCTGCTGGATAAATACGTGATTGAAACCGACACGATGGCAGCTGTAATCAATGTGGTGAAAGTGGACAGCGACCCACAGGCCATCAACAAGGTTTACAAAACATTCGACACCGATTCGTCCGTGTGGGTGGTTGACAAACGCCTGGTGACGAGCGAACTGGTACGGTTGCTGAACGACAACCTCAACAAACTCGTCTGGGTATCGCTGTTGGTTGTTTTTGTTATCCTGTTGATTGCATATGGCCGGATTGAATTGACCATCATCACAATGATTCCCGTTCTGGTAAGCTGGATATGGACGGTAGGCATTATGGGCTTATTTGGTATTTCGTTCAATATATTCAATGTCATCATCCTCACGTTTATCTTCGGCCTGGGAATCGACTACAGCATTTTCATTATGCGGGGGTTGATACAGGGGTACAAATACGGACTGAAAGACCTGTCATCCTACAAAGTTTCGGTGCTGCTATCCGTTCTCACTACTGTATTGGGTATTGGTGTGCTGATATTTGCCAAACACCCGGCCCTGCGTTCCATTGCCCTGATGTCAATCATCGGTATTGCAACGGTGGTGTTTGTTACGTTTAACCTGCTGCCGGGTATTTTCCGCTGGGTGGTGAGTTACAAAAACGGGTTGCGCAACCGGCCGGTTACTTTTCTCGACCTTATCTTCTCCATCATTTCGCTCTTCATTTTTATGAGCGAAGCCTTACTGATGAGTTTTCTGGCCCTGATATTTGAGATACTTCCGGGCAACCCGAAAAAGAAAAAATGGATTTTCCATGTGATCTTCAGCAAACTGACCTGGTTTCTGATCTATTTCAATTTCCTGACGCCCAAAAAGATCCTCAATCCTGAAAACGAAGATTTCAGCAAGCCTGCAGTTATCATCGCCAACCACCAGTCGCACGTTGACCTGATGCTGATGATGCTGACAAGTCCGAAAATCCTGATCGTTTCGAATGCCCGGAATTATTACAACCCCGTACACGGCAAGGCGATTCGTTATGCCGATTTCCTGCCTCAGGATATTGGTTACGGGAAACTGGCCGAAATGGCTGCCGAGAAAGTAAACGAAGGCTATTCTATCATGATCTTTCCGGAAGGCCACCGCAGCGACACAGGAGTAATCAGGCGGTTCCATAAAGGCGCATTCCAGCTGGCCAACGACCTGGGTATCGACATACTGCCGATCATCATTCACGGCCAGTACCAATGCCTGAAAAAAAGCGAGTTCTTTCTAAAACGGGGTTTCCTGGAAACAAAAATACTCCAACGCATCGACTTGTCGAAAAAAGAATTCGGAGAAACTGTCAAGGAGCAGACCAAAAGTGTCCGGGAGTATTTTATCAAAGAATATGATATCGTTAAGAAGGATTTGGAAACACCCGATTATTTTTACGATTACATCATCAAAAATTTTGTGTACAAAGGGCCGGTGCTGGAATGGTACACAAAAATTAAGGTGCAACTGGAAGACAAGTACAAATTCTTTAACAGCATCATTCCGTGCGATGCGGTCATCACCGATCTGGGTTGCGGATACGGTTACCTCGACTTCATGTTATCGCTGACAGAGCCCGGACGCAGGATCACAGCCGTTGACTACGATGAAGACAAGATTGAAATTGCCCGGAACTGTGCGATCAAAAACGAGCGGATTCAATTCATGGCAGGCGACATCAACGAAATGGATTTTAAGCCATCGGATGTATTCATTTTGAACGATGTGTTGCACTACATGCCGGAAGCACTGCAGACAGAAACCATCGAAAAATGTATTGCCCGCCTCAACAACGGGGGGATGATCATCATCCGCGACGCCGATAAGAGCTTACAGAAAAGACATCTTGGCACCCGGATCACAGAATTCTTCTCCACCAATTTCGGCTTCAACAAAACCAGATTCCGGCTGGAGTTTGCCTCCCGGACACTGATCACGGGTATCGCCGCCCGGCATAAATTAACGCTGGATATCGTGGACCAGACGAAGAGGACATCGAATTTGATTTATTTGCTGAAGAAACAGGGCTAATGCGCCTGCGGCTTTTGGGTCTTTGGGTTTGTTGGGTGTATAAAGTGGATAAGGTATATAAGTACATCCAAAACCTCTTAAATCACTATTCACTATTCATCATCCTTATTTACTTCAGTTGGCGGGGTATAAAGTGTATAGGGGGATAAGGTGTATCAAAAACCTCTTAAATCACTATTCCTCAAATCACTATTCACTAAATCACTATTTACCATCCTTATTTATTC
>QMPO01000159.1 GCA_003648625.1 Bacteroidota bacterium | reverse complement strand
CCGTGGCCGGTTTGTTAGACAGGCCTCCGTAAACTACCAGTTCGGCATCATTGCCCAGTGCATTGAACATAATGCCCGTCAGTTCTCCGCCAACGGCATCAAAAGCCGTTGCCGCATTCAGCTCTTTAGCCAGTGCATTCAGTTCTTCCTCAAATGTTTCCTCGTTTTGTACCAGAACGTGTGTAGTTCCTTCCTGTTTTAACCGGTCGGCAACTTCAGGTTTCCTTACAATATTGATCACCTCCATGTTCTGTTCGCCGGCCATCATCCGTATGAAAGAAGCTACCTGTCCTCCGGCAGCATTTTGAATGATCGCTCTTCCTTTGCTGAAAAGAGCTATCTCCATCAACGCATAAGCTGTAAAAGGGTTTACGGTAAAACACGAAGCCTGGTCAAGATCCATAGCATCTTTCAGCACAATCAGATCATCTTTGTGTGCAATGAAATACCCGGCCCAGGTCCCGTCCCTGTCAGCCTGAACAAAAGCACTTACTTTTTTGCCAATGAGTTTCCTGGCATTTTCCCCGGCGTCAGTAATGATTCCCGAACCTTCAAAACCCGGGGCAACGGGCAATGTTTTTACCACATTGTAGCCCCCTTGTATAAAGGCTATGTCGGAAGGATTTACAGGTGCAGCGTGTGTTTTGATCAGCACCTCATCCCCGCCGGGTTTTGGCAATTCCTTTTCCTCAACCCTGAGGCTGAGCATCGCTCTCAGAACATTTTTATTGTATGCCGGTAATATGACTGCTTTCATGGTCCGTATTCTTATCTTTCGGAAATAAATTGGCTGACGATGCGCACTGTTTCCTCTTGCGCTTTTTGCAGATCATCATTCACAACAGTTACATCAAATTCTTTTTCAAACCCCAGCTCAAACTCGGCTTTTTTAATCCTCGTTTCAATAGCGTTTTCGCTGTCTGTCGCTCTTTTCAATAACCGTTCTTTAAGCACGTCAATCGAAGGAGGCTTTATAAAAATGGCCAGTGCTTCGTCACCGAATATCTTTTTTATGTTCATTCCTCCCTTCACGTCCACATCAAATACTACGTGCAGCCCCCGGTTTCGTTTCTGTTCCACTTCAGTATATAAGGTGCCGTAAAAATGATCGGAATAAACCTCTTCCCATTCAATAAACTCTTGATTATCAATTTTCTCCTTAAACTCACCTGCCGACAGAAAGTAATAGTCTTTACCGTCGGTTTCGTTGTCTCTCTTTTTACGACTGCATGCCGACACCGAAAACGTAAGACCGGGTACATGCGCCATAACGTATTTTACCAGTGTTGTTTTTCCGGCGCCCGAAGGAGCTGAAAAAATGATGAGTTTTCCTTTTTGCCGGCTTTCTTCCATCAGAGGATGTTGAATAGTTGTTCTTTGATTTTTTCCAGCTCGTCTTTCATCAGCACAACGATCTGCTGGATGTTAAAATCGTTGGCTTTGGCGCCCATGGTATTTATTTCTCTACCGATCTCTTGCGAAACGAATCCGAGTTTTTTTCCTGCAGCGTGTTCATTTGCTAACGTTTCCAAAAAGTAATTACAATGTTTCTTCAAGCGGAGTTTTTCTTCCGTTATATCCAGCTTCTCCAGGTAATAGATTACTTCCTGCTCAAACCTGTTTTTATCCGACTGGATATCCTGTGCGAAATCTTCCAGGTTGGACTTGATACGCTCTTTTATATGCAGTGTCCGTTCTTTTTCAAACGGTTCAACCTGTTTCAACAAGTCCAGTATGTTGTGAATACGGTAGATAAAATCCTTTTCAAGTATTTTTCCTTCGTTCAATCTGAAAGTGTTCACTTTTTCGATGGCATTGTGGATCGTTGCCAGTAGTTCACCGTATTCTTCTTCGTCAATCTCAAATTCAGGTGGCGATAAAACTTCCGGCATTTTAACCACAAGCGAAAGGTAATCAGGTTGAGTTTCCTGCTGGAACAGACCTTTTAGCTCCTGCAACTCATTGAAATAATGACGGGCAACGGATCGGTTTATTACCGGTGCGGTTACAACTTCCTTGTGTTCGATATTGATGGAAATATCCACTTTTCCTCTTCCGATTTCTTTTCCCAGGACACTTCGGATATTCAATTCTTTTTCTCTGTAAATCTGTGGGAGTCGCAAGTTAACGTCTAATTGCTTGCTGTTAAGAGTTCTGATCTCAATTGTGATTTTCCGTGCATTGTTCTCCAACACATCTTTACCGTAGCCGGTCATTGATTTTACCATAATTTGCTCTTTGCAATTTGTAGCAAAGATAAGGATCAATATTATACGTTTTATGTGTTTGGAAACGAATAAAATCTGTGGTTTTTTATACTTTTGTACGTTATGGCTCTCAGATTAACATGTGCTATACTTTGGATAGTTATTTTTTTTACTCATTCAGTTTCTGCTAAAGAAGAAATTGACAGTTTACTTTCGCGTCTGCCACTGACGGAAGGCGAAGAGAAAGCAACAACTTACCTGCAACTGTCGGAAGCATACCGGTTTTCTAATTTATCAACCAGTCTGATATATGGAGATAGCGCTGTGTTGCTGGCAGAAGAGATGGAGGATAGAGAACTTACGGCGAAGGTGCTGAAGTCGTTAGGTGTAAGCTGTTACTACAGTGGTGAGTTCGACCTTGCCCTGGACTATTATAACCGTGCATTAAGTGTATACCGGGATGTTGAAGACCTTTCGGGCGTTGCCAAATCTTTGAGCAACATTGGACTTGTGTATGAAGAGATAGGGAATTATGAACTTTCAACGGATTATTATGAGCGTTCTGTCGATATAGCGGAACAAATTAACGATCAGGACTGGGTGGCAAGTGTTAAGCTCAATCTGGGCAACAGCAAATTTTATCAGGGTAAAATGCGGCAGGCGCTCAACTATTACTTTCAGGCCCTCTTAATGTATAAAGAACTGGACGATATAGCCAGTGTCGGCTTAACATATAATAACATCGGTGCGGTTTACAAAGAATGGAATGAGTATGAGAAATCGCTGGATTATTTCAATCAGGCCATCGAAATTTATAAACAGAACAATGATGAACAAAGCCTGTCAAGGGCACTGACGAATGTAGCCGAAATTTATAATATTCATTACGGGGATTATGATAAAGCCAGGGAACTGTTTGAGCAATCACTGGAAATCCGGATCAGGCAGAATGATATCATTGGCATTGCCATGCTGAATAATGATCTGGGGGCTTTATATGCTAATATGGAAGAGTACCAGGCGGCACTTAAATATTTTAACATCAGCGAAGATCTGTACTCAAATATGCACAGTGAGACGGGGCTTGTTATGGTTTATTACAATATGGGTAAGCTTTTTAATAAACAGTCTGATGCTAAAAAAGCACTGGAATACTATAAAAAAAGCCTGAAAATATCTCGTAAGATCGGGCAGGATGATTACACGCAGGATAATTACAAAGCTCTGTTCCAATGTTACGCTGCTCTAAACGATTACGAAAATTTTACTAAATATTACCGACTTTTTGAAACCGGGAACGATGCATTGATCATCAATCTGCATCATGCTGAATTAGCTGAGATGGAAGCGCGGTTTAAGACCAGTCAACTGGTTAAAGAGAATCTGAAAATGCAGGAAGAAAAGGAAATGTATAAAAATCAGGCAGTCAAATACCGTTTGTTTGCTTACGGGCTGGGCGGTCTCATTGTCCTGTTCCTGATTATATATTTCCTGTACATCATATTTCGCCGGTAAAGTCGTTATCTTATTAAAGACTAATTTACAGATTAACCATAAATTTAAACGTATCTAGTACAATTTATCGGTTTTGATACAAATTAAAGAACCATATCATCTTTGCTCGGAACCCTTGCGTTATTACGACGCGATGATTGCTGATATTGAGGCTGCCCGGAAGTACATTTATGTGGAAACTTTCAGGGTGGGGAATGATGAGATTGGGGAGCGTTTTTTACGTGCATTGAATGAAAAAGCCAGGGAAGGTGTGGAGGTGAAATTGCTTGTTGACGGCTGGGGTGTTGCTAATCCTGGAAATGAATATTACAAACTGATCAGGGAGCACGGTGGCGAAGTGCGTTTCTTCGAAAAAATAAAATTCAACACGGACATCTTTACGAGAAGCCACCGGAGAAATCACCGGAAGTTGCTGCTGATAGATGATGAAATTACCTGGATCGGATCTTCAAATTTAACGGGATATAACCTGAACTGGCGCGAATCAATGCTCCGCATGAAGAGTGAAATTACCTTTACGTTTTCGCGCCTGTTCATGCAGGATTTCCGTATGCATAATAAGTATATTTTCAATAAGGTTTATAATTCCAGGCTGGTCAGGTATGAGGATTTTGAAATAGTCCGTGATATTCCGTCCATTGCTTACAAACGGATTAACCAGAAGTTTATCCGCCTGATCAAATCTGCTGAAAAAAGTGTAATTGTCGAAACACCCTATTTCCTGCCCGGGTTTATGCTGCGTAAGGTGATGATGGACGCTGTAAAAAGAGGCGTTGAGGTGACGGTGGTGATTCCCAAACGATCGGACGTGACGCTTGTTGATGTTTTACGCAATAAATACCTCGGCCCATTGCATAAAAGCGGAATCAGGTTTATGTATTATACCGTAAATATCCTGCACGCCAAACTCATGCTTGTTGACGGGCGTGAGTTTGCTATCGGAAGCTCAAACTTTGATTACCGGAGTTTCCGGTATATGTTCGAAATCATGCTGTTTGGCGATGAACCGCTGATAAGTGATCAGGTGAAAGAACATATGGAGAAAACCATCAGGCAGGCAGATCCGTTTGTGTATAAAAGCTGGGAAAACAGGCCTCTGATCAATAAGTTTTTTGAGTGGCTGTTGCTGCCTTTCCGTCATTTGTTGTAAGTTGTTCTCTTCCGGTGATAAAAAGAATATTCTTCCCGTTCTCAGGGGGCTGTTACAGAAATATATTGTGTATTTTTGCACTTCGTTTTTTAGTGTTTTTAACAATATTATTCGTTTCACTCAATAAAAAATACCGTAATGACAGATAAATTAACCTCAAAAGTCGCCATGGAACTGGAAAACAAGTATGGCGCACATAATTACCATCCGTTGCCCGTTGTTTTATCCAAAGGAAAAGGTGCCCGGGTTTGGGATGTGGAAGGAAAAGAATACTTCGATTTCCTCTCGGCTTATTCGGCTGTTAACCAGGGGCACTGCCACCCGAAGATTGTAGGCGCATTAGTGGATCAGGCACAAACTCTTACACTTACTTCGCGTGCGTTCTACAGTGATGCTTTGGGCGGATACGAAAAATATATTACCGAATATTTCGGTTACGATAAAGTACTGCCGATGAATACCGGCGCTGAGGCCGATGAAACGGCACTTAAGCTATGCCGGAAGTGGGCTTACGATAAAAAAGGTATAGAAGCCAACAAGGCAAAGATCATCGTATGTGCCGATAACTTCCACGGTCGTACCATCACCATTATTTCCATGTCAACCGACCCCGATGCACGTGGCGGATTTGGCCCATACACCCCCGGATTCATCACTATTCCTTACAACGATTTGCCGGCACTGGAGAAAGCACTGGAAGATCCGGATATAGCAGGATTTCTGGTAGAGCCCATCCAGGGTGAAGCAGGAGTGATGGTACCTGATGAAGGCTACCTGAAAAAAGCGTATAACATGTGTAAGGCAAAGAATGTCCTGTTTATTGCCGACGAGGTGCAGACTGGTATTGCCCGTACGGGTAAACTGCTGGCCTGTGAGCACGAAGGTGTGCGCCCTGATATATTGATACTGGGCAAAGCAATATCGGGAGGAGTTTATCCTGTTTCAGCCGTTTTAGCCGATGATGATATCATGCTGACCATCAAACCCGGTCAACACGGTTCCACTTTCGGGGGCAACCCGGTAGCAGCCAAAGTAGCTGTTGCAGCTCTTGAAGTGGTGAAAGAAGAAAAACTGGCCGAAAGGGCAGAGCGTCTTGGGAAGATTTTCAGGGAAGAGATGAAAAAGATTGATTCGGATATGATCGAACTGGTCCGTGGTAAAGGCTTACTGAATGCCGTCGTTATCCGTCCGAAAAATGGTAAAACAGCTATGGATGTTTGCCTGAAAATGGCAGAAAACGGTGTGCTGGCCAAACCTACCCACGACCATATCATCCGCTTTGCCCCTCCGTTGGTCATTTCAGAAGAAGAACTCATGGAAGCAGTTGAACTGATCAAAAAGTCTATTTTGGCTTTTAGCTAAAACCAAGAAAATATAAAATGAAAAAGCCCCTGTCCGAACGGATTGGGGCTTTTTCGCTTATTAATGTTTATTCTGTTACCAACTTTTCCCCTTTGTTGGTGTCCCTACCAGAGAGATGGGTAAAAACACCAAAAACTCAACTCACAACCCCCACTCCCCCAAAAAAGGCTCTGCTGTTCCCCTCCCCGGAGGGGTTAGGGGTGGGTTCATAAGCCAGTCAGGTAATAGGTTGGTATAATACTTTTTTTTTCAGAATTGGTATTACCTCTTCACCTACTTTCTTTCCCCTTTGTTGGTGTCCTCACCAACAAACAGCCATTTCTTAAGCCAAAACAAAACTATTACCTTTTCACCCACTTTCCGCGTTCAAACAGACCTTCGTTGTTGTAAATTTTATAAATGTAGGTTCCTGTTTTCAGAAATGTTGTATTCACTTCCGCCCATTTATCGGTAATTTGCTGAGACAGGACCTGTTTCCCGCTTCCCCTTTGTTGGTGTCCTCACCAACAAACAGCCATTTCTTAAGCCAAAACAAAAATATTACCTTTTCACCCACTTTCCGCGTTCAAACAGACCTTCGTTGTTGTAAATTTTATAAATGTAGGTTCCTGTTTTCAGAAATGTTGTATTCACTTCCGCCCATTTACCGGTAATTTGCTGAGACAGGACCTGTTTCCCGCTGATGTCATACAACATAAACGTACTTTGTTTGTATTGCGCCGCCACCCTCACCCTGAGGTAGCTGCTGCCGGGGTTGGGAAAAACGAGGGCTTCGTGCAT
>QMPO01000158.1 GCA_003648625.1 Bacteroidota bacterium | reverse complement strand
ACTGGGGAATGCCTGTAAACCTTGGTAACAATATCAATACATCGGGTAACGAAATGGCCCCTTATATCCATGCCGACACCAAAACGCTGTACTTTTCGTCAGACACCCATGCCGGGCTGGGCGGTTACGACCTCTTTATGTCTAAAAAGGACGAAAACGGAGAGTGGAGCAAAGCAAAAAACCTGGGCAGCCCGGTCAACACAAAAGAGAACGAACTGAATATTTTCATCAGCATGGATGCTTCCAAAGCATGGATATCATCTGACAGGGAAGGAGGGAAGGGGGGATTTGACATTTATGAACTGGAAACCGTAGCATCCATTCAACCTGAACCGGTAGTTTATGTAAAAGGAAGAGTTGTGGACCAAATAACCAGGAAACCGTTGCAGGCCTTAGTGGAGCTAACGAACATTGATAAACAGGAAATTGTTGTCAGTGCAACATCCGATCCCATAAACGGCAGCTTTTTTATTCCTCTGTACCCCGGTGTTAATTACGCTTTTCACATCAACAAAAAAGGCTACCTGTTCTATTCGGAGCACATGAACCTGATAGATACATTAAGTTACAGACCGATAAACAAGACATTTGAACTGACACCCCTGCAGAAGGGTAATTCGTTTGTGTTACACAATATATTTTTTGATTTCGACAAATACACGCTCAAGCCTTCCTCTTATACAGAGCTGGAGTTACTGGCGAATATGCTAAAAAACAATCCGGAAATCCATATCCGTATCAACGGCCATACAGACAATGTGGGAAGTGATGACTACAATAGGCAATTGTCTGAAAACAGGGCCAGAGCAGTTTATAATTATCTAATGCAAGAAGGAATTGATGCCGACAGGCTGACGTATAAAAGTTATGGCGCGACAAAGCCGGTGAGTTCTAACGACACACCTGAAGGCCGGGCAGCCAACAGAAGGACGGAAATAGAGATCCTTTAACCTGCATTGGGCATCGTCTGACTTGTTCCCGTTTATAATTCAAACGACAGACCATCATAAGCCAACCGGATAAAATCAGGTAACTCTTTCTCCACTTCATCATGGAATCCCATAAAATGGCTGATGTGCGTCAGGTAAGCTCTTTCAGGCCTTAAAAACTCCAAAACCCTGACTGCTTTTTCCAGGTTGTAATGCGACACATGCTCCTGTCTCCGTAAGGCATTTAAAACAATCACTTTACAATCAAGCAGTTCGGCCATTGTAGCGGCAGGTAAATAATTCACATCGGTAATGTAGGCAAAATCACCAATCCGGTAGCCATATACTTCCATTCTGAGGTGCAGTGCTGGCAATACACCGACAGGAACACCACCGATAATGATGTTACTTTTAATATCCATCAGGTTGAAGGACGGCAGACCAGGATAATCATTATCGGAAAAAGCATATGAGTACTCTCTTTTTATTTCCTCCTGATCGTTTTTGCTGGCATATACATCCATTGCCTTTCGCTGCAGGTAGTTATACGACCGGACATCATCCAGTCCGCCAATATGATCTTTATGGCTGTGGGTAACAAGCACAGCATCCAGATGCAATACACCTGCTCTGAGCATCTGGTACCGGAAATCAGGACCGGCATCAATCACAAAGGTAGCGTGATCCGTCTCTATTAAAACCGAAGACCGGAGCCTTTTATCCTTATCACTACCTTTCTGACAGACATCGCACGGACAGGCAATGACAGGCACCCCCTGAGATGTTCCGGTTCCAAGAAATGTAATCCTCATCAATGTCAAAATGATTTGTATCAAAGATAGGAAAATGTGCCTTGCGATTGTATTTCTTGCTATTTTTACGGTCGCTTTAAGATGAGTTTGTCAAAACATATAAGAAAAGAGATCCAGGAGTTTTTTATTAACCGGGTGCCGGCTGATGAAAGAACTGTTATCTCTGCTGTCGATAACCTGAAAAAGGCCTCAAGCCTTGCTATGTTTTTCTGTATCAACTCCAGGAAAGAACTGGATGAGATCAGGCATCTGAGCGGAAAAGCCCTAAAGGATTACAAAAGCCTGAGAATCTTTGTGTTCACCAACTCACACGAGTCACTGGATGTTATAACCAACAAATCTATCTCATTCTTCAATCTGGACGACTTCACTTTATTCGGAAAGATGAAAGAACAACTGTCGGAATTGATTGAAAAAAATAAATTTGATCTGCTGATCAGTTTTGATAAATCGGGGTTTCCGGTATGTCAAAGAATTATTTCTGAAATAAAAGCCGGTTTTAAGATCGGGGCGGACAATACGAAAACAACGCATCTTTATCATTTAACACTGGCATGTAAAGAAGACGAGTTTAATATGGACAGGTTTTATGAGCAGGTAAGGCACTACATTTCTATTCTAAATATAAAAACAATATCATGAACACTACTTTTCAGGGAACAGGCGTTGCCATAATAACCCCCTTCAATAAAGAGAAACAGGTTGATTATCAGGCTTTGGAAAAGTTGCTGGAGCACATTATCAACGGAGGTGTTGATTTTATCGTTTCCATGGGAACTACAAGTGAAGCCGCTACACTGACGGAAGAAGAAAAGGAGCAGGTTCTTTCTAAAGTCCTCAGGGTGGTTGACAACCGCAAACCTGTTGTGCTGGGCATTGGCGGAAACAATACACAAAAAGTGGTGGAAACGCTGAAAAATACAAACTTTGATCAAATCTCCGGTATACTTTCGGTAGCTCCTTATTACAACAAGCCCAACCAGCGCGGACTGTACGAACACTTCAGCCTAATTGCAAAATACAGTCAAAGACCTGTTATTCTATACAATGTACCCGGAAGAACAAGTTCGAATATTTCGGCTGAAACGACATTGAAACTGGCGCATGAATTCGATCATATTGTGGCTGTAAAAGAAGCTTCGGGAAATTTCACGCAGATCATGGAGATTGTCAAAAACAAACCGGACGGATTCAAAGTGCTTTCCGGTGACGATGCCCTCACACTACCTTTGATAAGCATTGGTGTTGAAGGAGTGATCTCGGTGGTGGCCAACGCATTTCCTGACAGATTCTCCACAATGGTCCGGCAGGCACTCCAGGGTAATCTCAGCAAAGCGAAAAGTATCCATTATGAACTGATAGACATTATCAATCAATTGTTTGCTGACGGAAACCCCGCCGGCGTCAAGAAAGCATTATCTCTTCTGAACATAACGGAAGATTACCTCAGATTACCCCTGGTAGAAGTCAATCAGGATGTCGCGGAAAAATTATTCCGGTTGATCAGGCAACTAAAGTGAGCTCTCCGGTTGTCATAGTAAAGCAAATATCACAAGAACTATTTCACAGAAACAAAATGAAACGAATCATATTTATCCTTTTTAGCCTGATGGTTATCAGTACTATTTCGCTTGCACAGACAGCGGAAGCAGTAAGGGCTGCCGAAGAACAGTTAGACGAGCGCGGTGAAATCTATTTTCACTTTATTTTCAATTCAGACAATGTCTCGATAGAAAATCTAAGCAGGATCATTTCGATAGATAACAAAAGGGGGCAGGAAATATATGCCTATGCAAATAAAGAAGAATTTGCCGGCTTCCTTGAACTCGGACTCAATTTCGAATTGCTAACACCACCGTCTATGTTGCAAAAACCACACATGTTAGATGTGGGTGGTCGCGGCACAGAAGACTGGGATTACTACCCTACATACGAAGAATATGTTGCAATGATGGAACAGTTTGAAACTGACTATCCTGATTTATGTGAACTCGTTAATTTCGGGCAAACAGTTGAAAACAGGGACTTGCTGGCCATTCACATCAATAACAACCTCGGTGAAGACGATAACGAGCCTGAGTTTTTCTATACATCATCCATGCATGGCGATGAATTGACAGGTTACGTATTGATGTTACGCCTTATTGACTACTTACTGAACAATTACGGTACCGATGACCAGGTAACAAACCTTGTGAACAATATAGATATCTGGATCAATCCCCTGGCTAATCCGGACGGCACCTATGCCGGAGGAAATAATACTGTTTGGGGCGCTACACGATATAATGCCAATTGGGTTGACCTCAACAGAAATTATCCCGATCCGGAAGACGGACAACACCCTGACGGAAACGACTGGCAAACGGAAACCATTCATTTCATGGATTTTGCTGATGAGCACGATTTTATAATGTCAGCCAATTTTCATGGTGGCGCCGAAGTATTAAATTACCCCTGGGATACGTGGTACAGACGTCATGCCGATGATGACTGGTGGATCTATGTTTGCCGGCAATATGCTGACACGGTTCACGAATACGGTCCGAATGGCTATATGACCGATCTGAATGATGGAATCACCAATGGCTACGATTGGTATTCGATAGCAGGCGGAAGGCAGGATTACATGAACTATTTTCAGCATTGCCGGGAAGTAACCATTGAGTTATCAGCCAATAAAACACCATCTGCAGGACAACTTCCGGGTTTCTGGGAATACAATTACAGGTCGCTTCTGAACTACATGGAACAAGCTTTGTATGGTTTCAGGGGAATTATTACGGATGCGTACACAGGCGACCCACTTAATAATGCGCAGATTTTTATTGAAGATCATGACGAAGATGAATCGCAGGTGTACAGCACACTACCGATTGGTAATTACCACCGGCCTGTAAAAGCCGGTTCGTATGACGTTACTTTTTCCCGCAACGGATATTATCCACAAACGATTGCAAATCTTACTACAACAGATGAAAATATTCTGATCCGGGATGTTCAGCTTGTTCCTGTAGGCGCTTTTGAGGCCGACTTTGAAGCCGACAACCTTACACCTTCCATTGGCGACACAGTTTTCTTCACCGATCTGTCAATTGGAACACCTACTGTGTGGGAATGGCTTTTTACACCGGATAATGTTACCTATATCAACGGAACAGATGCCAGCTCACAAAACCCTGTTGTGACATTTAATGCTGCTGGCTCTTATTCAGTTCAGTTAACCGCTTCCAACGATTACGAATCGGATACAGAACTAAAAAACGACTATATCCTTGTCGGTGAACTCCCGCCAATAGCTAACTTTACCGCTACACCTCTTTCCGGAACCGTTCCGTTAACCGTAAACTTCTCTGATCAGTCGGAAGGTGTGATTGACACATGGCAATGGAATTTTGGTGATGGCACCACCTCTGACGAACAAAACCCGGAACATATTTATACCGAAGTGAATATATTTACCGTCACACTAACGGTGACCGGACCGGGAGGAAGCCAGACACTGGTGAAAGAAAACTATATAAATACATCAGATATTTTAAGCGTGTTCGCTTCGGCAACTCCGGATATTATTTGCCTGTATGAAGAAAGCCGGTTACAGGCTTATGCCTCCGGGGGCTCGGGAACTTATACTTTCTCGTGGACTTCTGATCCACCGGGATTTTCTTCTGACGAACAGAATCCTGTGGTAACACCTGAGGTAACAACGACTTACATTGTAGAAGTTAATGACGGTGAACAAACTGCCAGCAACGAAGTTACTGTAACTGTTAATCCTTTGCCTGAAATAATTCTGGGCGACTGGCCGGAGCAACTGTGCAACCAGCAGGAGCCTCCGGTTCAGCTGACGGCGACTCCGACAGGAGGTGTCTATTCCGGGGATAATGTAAGCGAGTCGGGTTTATTTTCCCCTGAAGGTGCCGATACCGGCTGGTATGTGATCACTTATACATACACTGATATCACAGGTTGTCAGGCAAATGCTCAGGATTCGATCTTTGTTGACGACTGTCTGAACTTTGACGAAGAAAACTATGTGAAAAAGCATGTTACCATATATCCGAACCCCTTTACAAACCGAATCACCCTTGATGTTCCCCCTGGAAACTATATGGTAAGTTTGTTGTGTCTGGATGGCAGGATGATCATCAAGGAGTTTCTGATGAACAACACAAAAACTATCCCGCTCGAATTTTTAAAACCAGGCATCTACATAATCCGAATTCGCCAGGGGCAAGAAGTTGTTTATCAAAAGGTAGTAAAGAAATAGAGCTAGATTCATTCAGACCATTTCAGAAGGATCTCATGGTTCATTGTAAACCGCAGTAAGAGTATCAGCAAAGTGGAAATAAGTAATGCCACCCACGACACCTTTATAGAACGCTCTTCTTCATCAAAATAAACCGGATCGTAGTTAGAAATATTGACAGAACAAATAAGCAGAATGATTGCCAGCCCAATCCATACATACATTTCCATAACATGGATTTGCGGAACAAAATACAAAACCACTAACATGACTCCCAGCAAAAAGGGGAGAATGATCTGCGACATAATGAAAAATGGAAAATTGCGCTCATTTAAATCATTAAAATAAATATTGGCTGAAAAGGCTATTCTGCGCGTCATCACAAAGGCGGTTATCAGTATTCCGAAGAATCCTACAATGGCCATCATGAGTAATTGAGAGTCGTTAAAATACATCCAGATAAAAAGATGGGCAATGCGCACTTTAAAAATAATACCTATAATAATCCCGGAGAACACATAATTAAAAGCATTGAGTGACAACCACAGCAAATACAGCTTGATTTTTTCGGTTTCTTCCGACATAGAAGCGTAAGCTACAAGAGAAAGCAACCCAATGATAAAAGTAAGCAGCGGTCCCGATCCAAAAATTACTTTTACTGAGTCATGCGTCCAGTCAGTTTGCTTTACATGATAAATTATGTGGCTGAAATTAAAGCTGATGTCGTAGTCGAACATTCCGGCAGTAAAAACAATGCTGAAAAGGTTCAGATAGAACACAAAAAGATACGATACCACAAACGCCACCGTGGAATTGACCACAAGTATCCAGAAATTCCTCCTGCTTAAACTATTGTCGGAAATCATATCACAAACCTAATAAAAAAGTTAATGGGAATTTGTTATTCGTTAATGGTTATCAGTTTGCCGACCTGAATATACTCTTCAGAAAACTCAGTGGAGCTTTGTATTTTATCTCCATGAGGTAGGGGAAGAAATTAGTTAACTTCTAAATACCCGGCCTGTTCTCATAAAAAAAACCGGCTCTCCCAAAAAGGAGCAGCCGGTTTTATATGTAGCTAACGATCTTTATTCAACAACTTTAGCTTTGATTTGCTGATCGTAAACTTTATTCTCCAGTTTTTCTTTTATTTCGGCAAAGGCATTCACGGTGTATT
>QMPO01000157.1 GCA_003648625.1 Bacteroidota bacterium | reverse complement strand
GCAACCTGTCCTCATTAAAAGTTAAATATTCCCGATTTTCAGACGTGATATTTAAGTCCTGTAAAATGATAGGGATTGCCTGGGATGAAGCCTCTATGCCTTTTTCAATCACCTGCGTAGATTCCAATATAAGCTATTCAAGTTTTTATGGCATGAAATTGAAGAAAATGAAAATCCACAAATGTATTTCTCACGATGTAAACTTCTCGGAAGCAGACATGCAACTTAGTAAGTTTAATTATACAGATTTGCAAGATAGTATTTTCCAAAACACTAATTTAATGAAAGCCAATTTTGAGAATGCGTTTAACTATAATGGAATAGATCTATTAAATGGAAAAATCAAAAAGGCCGTATTTTCAATGCCTGAAGCATTAGTATTACTTAATAACTTCGATATAATATTAAAATAAGTTTATTCTAAAATGGGAATTTGTATTTAATATATTTCTAACCCTTCAGATACACCAATTAAAAAAACATTGAACCAGTTTACAAACAATATAATTAATAAAAGAGCAAAAACATGAAAACAATAACTTCAACTGAGTTTTTCGAAATATCCAGAAAAGATGCCATTTCAATTGTCAGGATTAAAAGAAATGTTTTTGATTTTATTTCTGATATCGATCTAAGTGGTAAGTTAATGGATTTTCTTGAAAACATTTCGAGTGATACTGAAATCAAAGCACTCGTATTCTTTAATGATCCTGATTGTGTTAATGAGGAGCAATATGATAAATTCTTAAAGCGTATTATGTCCGAAAGGGATCAATCATTAACACCAAACTTTAAAGAAAAGGATGTTAGGTTTCGTGAGATTAATATTCTGAATCGCTTCATTAAATCCCTGGCAAACCTTAACATTGTTATTGTTTCAGGCACACAAGGGTCTGTTGTAACGCCTTTTGTTGGATTAGCTTTTTCTGCCGATTTAATCTATGCACGAGAAGGAACGAAATATGTTATGGCCCATAATAAATATGGACTACATCCAAGTGGTGCGCTGCCTTTTTTCCTTTCCAACGCTCTTTCCCATGCAATAGCTATGGAGTTTCAAATGAAAGACTACTTTACTGATGATGAGGCTTACGAGTTGGGGTTGATCAATAAAATTCTGCCCAAACAGGATTTTTTAGATCATTTAATAAAGGAAACTGAAAAATTTACTGCACGGAAACACTATACAATCCAGCAGACAAAACGGTTGACAAATTTTTCCAGAAAATCTATTTTCGAATATTTTAATTATGAAACCGAGATACTTAATCTGTAAAACCTTTCGCAGTATCTGATTTTTGTAATGGAAATATCAATCCTCACTGAAGCCATACACAATACCAAGTGGCTCGAAAAGCCCAACGTACGACCAAAACTTGTCAATAAGTATGTCTTATGCCACCGCATAAGAAACAAATAAAAAAAACCAGCTGCCAGCACGCGCTCATACTGCATAGCTCAATTTGTTGTAAATATGAACATTACGCATATTAAGATTAGTTTTTGTAAGTGTATAAAAATAAATACAATATAGATACAATTGGTTCCATGCGTAATGATCCGTTGTATTCGTAAAAAAGCTGACCAGATCCTGTTAAAGTACAGTGCTATACTGTATTCCCGAGAAGGTGTCTTGTCAGTTCGCTGAACTCAATCCCGTTAAAATTTCCCGAACTCATCATCAGGAAGACTTTTTTTCCTGGCCCCTGCCCTGCCAGCCAGCGGATCATTCCGTCCGAATCGGTAAAAACTTCCAGATCTTCTTTCCCGAATGCTTTTCGGATATCCTCCGGATCGATCTCTTCCAGTTTTTTCATTTCCACGGTGTGTGGATTGTAATAAACACAACCCTTCGCTGCATCGTCAAACGAGCTGCGATACTGGTCGAGAAATGCTTTGTTAAGGCTGCTGAAGGTATGCAGTTCGAGGCAGGCCACGAGTTCCCTGTCAGGATATTGCTCTTTCACCGCGCTGATCGTTGCCTTCACCTTCGATGGGGCATGGGCAAAGTCTTTAAACAACGAAAAGCGCTCATTTTTCTCAATGAGTTCCAACCTGTTGGCCGTTCCTTCAAAACTTTCGATCGCATTGTAAAACACGTTGTCACTGATACCGATAGCATGACACAGCAGGCGTGCGCCGTTCAGATTCATCAGATTATGTCTTCCGAACACTTTTAGCGGAACCGATTGCCCGTTATCCAGCCACGTCACACCATCTTCAATATGGTGCGGGGCAGCCCCATAGCCCTGTATCTTCAGGTCGCTTCGCTGATTTTGTTCTACCACTTCACGCAGCACCTCATCGTCTTCGCTGTAAATCAGCACCCCGTCCTTTTCGATCAGCCGGATGAATTCGGAGAATTGTTCCTTGTAATTTTCAAATGTGGGAAATACGTTGATATGGTCCCAGGCAATGCCCGACAACAAAGCAACATGGGGGTGGTACCAGTGAAATTTGGGGCGGCGGTCGAGTGGAGAACTCAGGTACTCATCGCCTTCAAAGATCATCACAGGAGCGCTGTCGCTCAGGCGTACCATCACCTCAAAATTCTTTATTTTGGATCCCACCAGGTAATCGAAATCCATACCTGCCTGTTTTAATACGTGCATCACCATCGCCGTAATGGTGGTCTTTCCGTGGCTGCCACCAATGACAACCCGTTTTTTATTTTTGGAATGTTCGTACAGATATTCAGGATACGAATAGATTTTCAGACCAAGTTCCTGCGCCCTTAACAGTTCGGGATTATCGATCCGGGCATGCATCCCCAGTATGATCACGTCCAGCGAGGGATTAATCTTTTCGGGATACCAGCCGAATTGCTCCGGCAACAGGCCATACGACTGTAGCCTGCTGCGCGAAGGTTCGAAAATTTCATCATCGGAACCACTGACCTCGTGCCCGTTCTTTTGCAAGGCTATGGCCAGGTTGTGCATGGCACTTCCTCCGATGGCTATTAAATGGATTCTCATGTTTTTACAAAGTTAATTGACTTTAATTAAAGCAAAGATTTGCCTTTTGTAATCAATTATTGAAAAATCAGTCATAAATATATTTTAGGACAAGACAACCCACCCCTTCCCCCTCCCAGGAGGGGAACCAGAGGAATTTATTGACTGATTTTTCTTTGTCTTTATTGCTTCAGACTTTTATACATAGTACATAACTCCTTCCCTATTTTCTCAGGAGAAAATTCATTACGAGCTCTATTTTTAATTTTTTCATGATCGAAATTCAGTTTCCCATCAAGATAATCAGTCAAATAATTTTCCAGAGTTGACTCGTCTCCTGCATCCAGCAAACGGCCGTTGCTGTCATTCACAAACTCCGGGATACCCCCTACACGAGTGGCAATTACCGGCACACCCAATACAAAACTCTCGTTGATCACTACCGGGAAATTCTCATAATTGCTGAACACGACCATCAGGTCGGCGGAAGCCATCTCTCTGACCAGTTCTTTCCCTTCCAGCAAGCCGGTAAATACTATGGTTTCCGAAGTCAGGCCAAGTTCACGGGCGGTATTCTTCAACTGTTCGAAGTCCATCCCCTCACCTACCAGTTTAAATACAAAATCGTTTCTCTTCTTAGCCATCGTACTAATCACCCTAAGCAGCCCGCTGATGTTTTTGGACTTATCCTCAAAGCAACTGACATGCACAAACGTGGTTTTTTCCTTCTTTTCCCCGGCTCCTGCCGGATAATTCAGAAAATCATCCGTCACTACATTGGCCAGTACGCGGTAATCCTGATTTTTCAAACCATGATTTTGCATAGCTTTCGCCAGGTTTTGGGTAACCGTCGTCACCACCGAAGCATTTTTCACCACCAGCCGCGTGAACCATTTGCGCAAAGCTCCCGTAAAGTTACCCGTCAACGGCAGGTACCTCGACCAATGCTCACTGATAACATAAGGTTTGTTTCTAAACCATTTATACCATAAAGCTATTAACCCGAGACGCGTCAGCACATGCACATGCACCATGTCAAAGCCGTTCAGTTCTTTATTTATCTTTTTTATTCCTAAAGCATTGGCACGGAGGAAACGGATGGCATTGACAAACGGAGAAATAAGCGGAATCCTGTTTTTCGAATTACTGTAGTAAACTTTTACCGTAGGGACACCATTGACCACGGAAAACTCTGTTTCAAAACCATTGATCTTTTCGCTATCAACTACGTGGGAATAAACCACACCCACTTTACAAAACCTGTTTGCTGCTTCAGCATGACGCTGAATGAACAGACCGGGCATGGGATCGTAGCGGTTAGGATACCAGCGGGCAAGGTACAGGATTTTGATATGTTCTTGGTTTGCAGACAATTTATTTACAATTCATTCTATTTTATTTTCATGCAGGGTACCTAAAATCGGTCACGTTAAATTTAATAAATCATATTTATTCAATAGCATCCTTAATATCTACTTACATATTTATGCCCTCAAGCCGGGCAGGCTCTTACTTTTTTCTTCAGCAAAAAAAGTAAGCAAAACCCGCCCGTACCGAACGGTACGTTCGGGCGGGAATGCCGCCGCTGCTGAAAAAATTGCTAAAAATCATTGCATTCCACTAAAAGAAAATAACTCGCTATGCTCAAACAGATTTTCTTTTTTTACGTTTCACGCACTGATTTTTTTAACGCATTTTTTCAAAGGCGGAAGTCACCCGCTCAAAAAGAATCCCTCTTAACATTCTAAATGTCTGTTATCTATATCTTAAGCCCTAATATTTTTTTGAATAGACTTTATATTTATCAAAGAATTCTATCCACAAAGTTAACGGCATTTTTCAATCTTTGGTCTCCCTCCCCTTTTACAACAGCATATGGAAACTTCTGTTCTTTGAGTTCCTGCTCGTACAGGCGGAACAAATATTCCCGGTCGTCCGGATTCTCTCTCAAAGGATCGGGCTGCCATTCCAGGTCGGGATAGCATAACAAATACAGATCATATTGATGTTCGACAAACATTTGCTCAATCCATTCGGGGCATTGTCCAAAAACAACCTCCGCCCAGATTTTCGTAACCAGCAGGTCTGTATCACAAAATAACAAAGCCTTGTCGGTTGCCATCTCAAATTGCGCTTCCCAAAGCAACTGTCCTTTTGCGATGATATTGATATCCTCAAGTGTATAATTCCTGCCGATATCTTTCAGGTGCTCCCGTGCATATTCAGGCACATAAGATGTGTTGTAATGTTTCGCCAGGCCTTCTGCCAGTAAACTTTTTCCCGTAGATTCGGGTCCCGTTATGGAAACCTTTTTAAGCATCTTTTGTTTTTACTTTTTGATTTTCTATCGCTTTCCGCCAGGAGAAATAACCCATCACGGCCAGTACCAAAAATATAGAGTATTGTATTCCTGTAAAACCGTAACCTTTTACGAAATACAGAGGAATGGAAACAATATTCCCGGCAATCCATAATGTCCAGTTTTCAATTTTTTTATTGGCCATCAGCCACATAGCGGAAAAAAAGATACCTGTAGTAAACGTGTCGAGAAAAGGAGTTGCCATCCTGAAATCTTCCAGGTCTCCCGATGTCAGCTTTTGCCAGGCATAGTCCATACTCTCACGAAATCCCAGCTTATTGGGCATGACATCGTAATAACGGTATACCACGATCACAAAAACCGAAGTAAATACAAAGATTCCGAAGGCTTTCAGCTTATCCTTTGTATTGGTTCTGCTGATCTTTATGTGCGACTTTTTATCGTCGATTACCTTAAGCCACATATACCAGCCGTAGATGCTCATAAGCGTATAATAAATATTGATAATGAGATCGCCGTACAACGACCACTGGGAGAGCAGGTAAACGTAAATTCCCGTACTGACAATCCCCGTGGGGAAAACCAGGATATTCTCTTTACGTGCATAAAAAACACTGGCAACACCCAATACAGCAGCTGTCAGTTCAAGAATGATATTGAATGCTGATGCCGATTGGTACGGATCCAGGAAGAAGTTAACCAGGTCGCTCATCTATCCTTCGTTATGGTGCACCTGCAAATCGGCATTGATGATTTTCAGGATAAACACCGAATGCGGCAGCTCAAACGAGTTCTCAATTTCGTTGGTAATGGCCTCCATCACCTGCCTGTATTCGCCAAACACCTGGGTGCTCATTCCGTTGGTTTTCACGGTCAGACCTTCGTATTGATTCATACGGTGGATAAAATCCTTGATGGGTGGAATAAACTCGTCGTGCAACGGGTAATAGCTGATATCTATCGATGTGTTCATAGAAGTACAATTTAAAACGTCCAAAGTTAAGATTATTCTTATTTTGTTAATTTAGCAGGAACAAAAAAAAAAGAAAATGACAAAGAAAATTTTATTAGCAGCTGGTATCATTGGTGCATTGGGCATTCTTTTGGATGGTTTGGGCGTTATCTACCTTTTCGAACGGATGTCGCAGGAAAATGTGTTGCTATACAAGCATGCTATCATGTACCAGATGGTGCACGCCCTTGCACTTATCGGCGTTGTTTATCTGAATCGTTATTTTAAACCAAAATACACGAAAGTCATCTTCTATATGTTTGTTTTCGGTATTATTCTGACATCGGGACCGATGTACTTGTTAACACTGGAGCGGGTTTTTGACACACGCTTTGGTTATGTGAGTCCGTTTATTGTTGCCGGTGGGTTGTTGCTGATTATCGGGTGGGTTGCCATTGCCAGCCTGGGCATTAACTACCACACAAAAAAGAGGTAAGCGGACAAATACTGCTGATATTATCAATTACCGCATATCTATTACTTCCACATCAGGATAATCTTCCGTTTTGAATGTGAATGTGTTTTCGGGCAGGTCGAGGTTCGACTCCATGTTGATGATGTAATAAGTGAACACATTACCACTTTTATCATACACCGAAAAGCTTTCAATTTCAAGTGATCTTTCATTCACAAGGAGACTTAACTTTTCAAACTGTTTGCCATCGTTAGGTTTCAAATTGATTAGTTTCAATTCGGAGTTTTTGTACTTGTTGTCCGAATCAAATTTAGCTTTGTAATTTTTATCGTAGCTCGTCAGTATTTTATTGGGTGAAATATTTTCATCGCTCTCATCAACCTCACTCACCATCACTTCTTCCGAATCTGCCAGGTAAGTCCATACCGTTTCACCATCGCTGATAATCACCTGTCCTTCCATCTCAATACGGTAG
>QMPO01000156.1 GCA_003648625.1 Bacteroidota bacterium | reverse complement strand
GTGCAGGATCTCGCTTTTGATGATTACTTCCTGCAGCTCTTTTTGGTCGGAGTTATAGATGAGCACATCTACTTTGGTAAACAGGTTCAGCTTTTCGCCAATCTTTTGCTGCGTGTTGATAAAATTTTCATCGTGTGCCTGTCCGATGTTGGTAAAAATGCCGATAGTAGGCCGGATGATCTTCTGCAGGTTTGGCATCTCTTCCGGTTCGGAAATACCTGCTTCAAAAATCGCCAGTTCGTATTTGTTGTTGAGTTGCCAGACCGACAGTGGAACCCCTATTTGCGAGTTGTAGCTTTTCGGGCTGCGGATAATCTTTTTGTCTTTCCCCAGAAGCTGGTACAGCCACTCTTTAACGATGGTTTTTCCGTTGCTGCCGGTAATTCCAATGACGGGAATATCAAAATAACTCCTGTGTTTTGCCGTAAGTGTCTGCAAGGCTTCCAGGGTATCTTTTACACGCAGAAAAACGGAATCCGGCAGTTTGTCGTAGTCCTCGTCGAAGCGGGAAACCACAAATAATCTCACCCCTTTTTTGTACAGGTCGCGGATGTATTTATGACCGCTGTTTCTTGGCGTATCCAGTGCAAAAAACATGCACTCATCGGGTGTGATAAGCCTTCGACTGTCCACCAGAATATCTTTTACCGAAAGATCAGGAGCGTCTCCGGGGTAAATATCCGCGTTGATGATTTCAGCAATTTCTTTACTGCTGTATAGTTTGTGGTACATATGAATTTATAGGGTTACATCGTCCAAAAAACAGTCAAGTATTATTTTGCTATGATGAGGATTTTGGGTTAGTTTTAGTTGATTTATCATTGTGTTGTTCATTCAGCAGACCGGTGGGGAGCGGGTTGGCATTCCTTTCCCGGAAGGCTTCCCTGTTCCTGTAAATATCTACGGCAAGATAGATGGCCTGCCGCATAGCTTCAAAACTTGCTGTGTTTTTTCCTGCCTTGTCGTAAGCTGTTCCGTGAGCGGGTGATGTCCTCACTATCGGCAGTCCGGCCGTATAGTTCACGCCGCTTTCAAAAGCCAGCAGCTTGAAAGGAACCATTCCCTGATCGTGATACATGGCCAGCGTTGCATCAAATTTGGTGTAGGCACCTGAACCGAAAAATCCGTCGGCGGGGAAAGGCCCGTATACCATAAATCCCTTATGTTTAAGTTGTTTGATAGCCGGAATGACGATCTCATCATCTTCGGTACCGATAACGCCTTTGTCGCCGGCATGTGGGTTTAAGCTGAGCAATGCTATCTTCGGCCGCTGGATATCAAAGTCCTGCTGCAGCGATTGGTGTAATAAGGAGGTTTTTTTGATGATAAGTTCTTCGGTGATTTCTGCAGGCACATCTCTCAATGGAATATGTTCTGTAACGGTTCCGATACGTATGCTCCGGTGCACCATGAGCATGAGCGATTGTTCGGCACCGAAAAAGGAAGTCAGGTAGCCGGTATGTCCCGAAAAAGGAACTTCGTCAGCAGGTATGACGGCTTTGTTCAGAGGTGCCGTTACCAGAGCCTGAATCTTTCCGTCACGTAAGTCGTTACAGGCAATCTCAAGCGCTTTGAGCGCAAGGGTGCCGGCTTCCGCCGTTGCTTTGCCAAAATCGATTGTTACCTCTTCTTCGCTGATGTTGACTATATTCGTTTTCTTGTGGTACGCCTGCACGGCGCCGTTTACTATTTTGTAGTTGAAATCGTTGGCGCCGATGTTTTTACGGTTGAATGCCAAAGCTTTCGACAATCCGTAAATAACCGGTGTAAAGAGTTCACCAATACGATTGTCATTCAGCGATTTGATGATCACCTCATAGCTTATGCCGTTTAAATCTCCGTGCGTGATGCCGAGCATGATCTTCTTGTCACCGTCTTTTTTGTTATATTTTATCATATCAGTGCGATTAATATGCAAAAGTAATTTTTTAATGGAATATTTCAGACCTTTGCCACGTAAATGGTTTAAGAAAAACAGCACATGACTTCTTCCAACTTTGTCGATTATGTAAAAATTTATTGCCGCTCCGGAAACGGAGGAGCGGGATCGGTACATTTCCGGCGCGAGAAGTACCTGCCTAAAGGAGGGCCTGATGGTGGCGACGGTGGTAAAGGTGGCGACATTGTGATGGTGGGCAACGCCCAGCTGTGGACATTGCTGCATCTGCGTTACATGCGTCATCTGAGGGCTGACCACGGGATGCCGGGAGGAGGCCAGCGCAGTACAGGTGCCAGCGGAAAGGATATCATCATAGAAGTGCCGCTGGGAACTTTGGCTAAAGATCCCGATACCGGTGAGCTGATGGGCGAAATTACTGAAGACGGACAGCGGGTGGTCCTGCTGAAAGGTGGCCGTGGTGGCTTGGGTAACGACCATTTTAAAACCTCCACTAACCAGGCACCAAAACGTGCACAGCCCGGCGAAGACGGAGTGGAATCGTTTATTATTTTTGAGTTGAAAATTCTGGCCGATGTGGGTCTGGTAGGATTTCCCAATGCCGGAAAATCTACCCTGCTGTCGGTGGTGTCGGCAGCAAGGCCAGAAATTGCCGATTACCCGTTCACTACCCTGCGTCCTAACCTCGGCATTGTAGCCTACCGCGACCACCAGTCGTTTGTGATGGCGGATATACCGGGGATTATCGAAGGTGCCAGCGAAGGAAAAGGATTGGGACTACGCTTCCTGCGCCACATTGAACGAAACTCCTTATTGCTTTTCATGGTACCGGCCGACAGTGATGACATCAAAAAAGAATATGAAGTATTGCTGAACGAGCTCAACAAGTATAACCCCGAACTGATGGACAAGAAGCGGATTCTGGCCATCTCCAAATCCGATATGCTCGACGAAGAACTGATGGCAGAGATTAGTCCCACCCTCCCAGATGTACCCAATTTGTTCATATCTTCAGTAGCACAGAAAAACCTCGACCGCCTGAAGGATATGATCTGGCAGGGGTTGAACGGCTAGTGTTAGCATTGCATCCTGAAGATTCTCGCATTAATTCCTGAATGCTAATCAGGTTTGAATTCTTCTTTCCAGTCGGTATCTTCTTTCATCTTCGGTTGCATAGTTTTGTCGAAGACATAATTTCCGATCACCAGGAAATCCATTTCCGTCCTCATAAAACAACGGTATGCTTCTTCGGGCGTACATACAATGGGTTCGCCACGAACATTGAAGCTGGTATTGACTACCACACCGTAACCTGTTTGTTTTTTAAAGGCGTTAATGAGTGCCCAATATTTGGGGTTTGTTTCTTTTCGCACACTTTGTATCCGGGCCGAATAATCGATATGTGTGATGGCAGGAATGTCGGAACGTAAAAAGTAAAGCCGCTGGTACAGGGGCAATTCGTTATATCCTTCCGGTACCGGGTGACGTCTTTCTTTTTTAACCGGAACAACGAACAGCATATAGGGTGATGTTTTATCCCAGTCGAAATATTCCTGTATATCTTCTTCGAGTACCGTTGGGGCAAATGGTCTGAACCCTTCTCTGTATTTTATTTTCAGGTTCATCTTCTTTTGCATCTCCGGGCTGCGTGCATCACCGAGAATACTTCTGTTACCCAAAGCACGCGGTCCGTATTCCATCCTACCCTGGAACCAGCCCACAACATTTCCATCTCCGATTTTTGCTGCAACCGTTTTCGTCAGTTCGTCAAAATCAGAAAAAAAGTTATGGGGAGCATTATATTTCCTGATGAGCATTTGCGTTGTTTTATCGTCGAATGCAGGCCCCAGGTAGGCTCCCTGCATAGCATCGGGATTTGAGTTCACCTGGCGTTCTTTTCCTTTCCATAAATGCCATCCCAGGTAGGCAGCACCGAGGGCTCCGCCGGCATCACCGGCTGCCGGTTGTATCCAGATATCATCAAAAATACCAGCAGCCGCCAGTTTTCCGTTGGCTACACTGTTGAGGGCCACACCGCCAGCCATTACCAGGTATTTGCTGCCGGTCAGTTCTTTGGCTGTTGTGGCAAGTTTCACAACGAGATCTTCGGTAACCTGCTGTATGGCCAGTGCCATGTTCATGTAATCCTGCGTAATCTCCGATTCGGGATTTCGCGGAGGGATCCCAAACAGCTTTGACCACTTGTTGTTACGTGTCATTTTAAGCCCGGTGGCATAGCCGAAATATTTCATGTTGAGTAATAACGACCCATCTTCACGTACATCAATAAGTTCGTGCAATATCAGTTCTTTAAACCGTTGGGTTTGCTTTGCATCAGGATTACCGTAGGGTGCCAGTCCCATCAGTTTGTATTCGCCGCTGTTGACCCTGAACCCGGTATAGTAGGTAAAGGCCGAATACAACAAACCGAGTGAATGTGGGAAATGCAGCTCTTTTTGTATCTGCACCCGGTTACCTGTACCATATCCGATGGTTGTGGTGGCCCACTCACCAACACCGTCAATCGTCAGGATGGCAGCCTCTTTAAATGGTGACGGATAAAAAGCACTGGCAGCGTGGGAAAGGTGGTGCTCGGGAAACAGCACCGGAATCTCTTTTCCACCCAGTTTACGGAACTCGTCTTTGAGCATTTTTTTCATGAACAGTTTTTCCCTGATCCATACAGGAACAGCCGACAGAAAACTGGATAACCCGCGGGGTGCAAAGGCATGATATGTTTCAAGCAACCGCTCGAATTTTATAAACGGTTTCTCGTAAAAAGCAACAGCAGACAGGTCGTTAAGTGTTAACCCGGCTTCAGACAAAACATATTTTATCGCATGTGCCGGAAAGTCCGGATCGTGTTTTTTACGGGTGAATCGTTCTTCCTGTGCTGCAGCAATAATTTCTCCATCGATAAGCAAGGCGGCGGCACTGTCGTGATAATAAGCTGATATTCCCAGAATGGCAGTTGACATATATAATCTTTTGATTGGACTAAAAAAGCGTATAAATAAAAGGGGCAATAGCCGATCCGCTGGTGAACACGATCAGCAGGCCAAACAATATCAATATGATGATAAGAGGAAGAAGCCAGAATTTTTTCCGTACTTTCAGGAATGCCCATAAATCTTTGAGAAAGTCTATCATGGTATGTGTATTTTTAATAGGGATTCGCTATGTCTTCTGCCGAAAAATCAATGTCACGTGTTTTCAGAACACTTTTTTGCGATTTCCTGAATTTGTCAAGGTTCAGATTGTCTTTGCCAAGCATCCTTCTGAAAAGCCCCATTGGCAGAACAACAAGAAAATAAATTACCGTTAAAAGGACCGATGAAACCACGGTTCCGAGCAGATTTGTAAATCCAAGCCAGACAAAGGCAAAAGGATAGTAAAACATCGGAAATGCCATGTCGATGACAAGGAACGGGATGGCGAGTTTGTAGTAAAGATCGTTTTGTGTAAAAAAACCGATGATCAAAAGTACAAGCACCACAGCCATACCTGTGTCGCCAGCCTCTTTTTTAGAGACTTTGGCAGGAATGATTTTATGTTTTAGGAGTCTTTCCATTGGTTGTGTTTTTATATAGTAGCAATAAAGTGATGTTTTATTTTTTTTGGGTCCGTTTTATTGTTTTTCAAAATAATGTATGATGGCTGCCGATATGCTGTCGGCAATCTGGTTATAACCCAATTCGTTGAAATGACAGCATTTATCGTTGTAAACCGATCTTTTTTCATTTTTGAACATCATGGTCAGGTCGTGAAAACGAACCCCCTTGTTTTTTAATAGCTTTCCGTGTTCCACCAGTAAAGGATACGCTTTCCGGACAGCAGTTTTGTAAGCGAAGGTATCTGCCTCGAAAGCTGTTTCAAGTTCAAGTTTTGTCAGCTTTTTAGATCCTTTGAAATACTGGTTAGGCTGTAAAAAATGAAAGTAGCTGAATCCAGTGGTGTAGGCAGTTCCTGCCATCAGTATGGAAGCCCTTTCCCAGAGTTCCACCTGCTCGGTAAAAAAGCCGGTAGTATCTGTGAATATATATTCCGGCCCCGTTGACTGGTAGTCTGTCTTGCTCTGGTTGACCGCATCTCTCAAGCGGGTGTCTGTTTCAAAAAGAGCAACCTGCTTGTTGTTGTTCAGGATACTCCAGAACAGCAAGGCAAAATTACTGTAATACAAACGATTGGTGACAAAAAACCGCGTCAGGTCCTCTTGCTCCTGTTTCAGAAGGATCTGTTCTGCCAGCAGGAACTGCACCTTTGTATTCAGCCGCTTGCGCGAATAAATATGCCAATGCCTGGGATAACTTGGAAACACGTTTGACGGCAGGTTATCACTGAAAGGAAGAACCACCTCGTTGAACCCGTCAAGGTTGATCACAATGTCGAAATGGGCTCCAAGTGTCAGAAAATAATCCATTGCCAGCAATTGCTGCGGTTGTTTAAACCCGCCGAGTGCAACTACCATAAGATTCACTTGTTTTCCTTCGAAAACTTTCGACTGCTGAAGGTGCTCAGCCAGTCTGTTCCCCGATGTATTGTACAGTCCCATGGCTACCGATCCCCCTGTCAGGTAAACGTTCAGATATTTTTCGTCCTGTGGGGTGATGGGATCGGGTCCGTTAAAACCGAAGCGGTTAACAGATCCTCCTGGTATACCTGTAAAACCAAGATAAGGATGTAAAATGTGATCTCCCAGGTAGGCACTTTTCGATTGGTTCGTATCGCTTGCCGGCTGATTTGTCTTATTGCTTTTGTATTGCTGCAATAACTCGTTCTTCAGGTTCTGCCGCGAAAAAGGCCGGTGAAGTAAAACAGGAGAAAAGGCGTAAGGACTCAGTTCAATGATGAGAGGAATGATAATCAGTAGGAACAATCCGTATTTTAAACGACTACTGAGTTTCTTTTTCATAGAATAGTTGCAATTAAAGCCGCATTTAATACTCCGGAAAATGGCTGTCCGGCTAAAACCGCAAAACTACTAAATTAATCAGGATGGCTTTTTACCTTTAAAAAGAATTCCTGCGAATCCCATACACCGCATAATCCACATTTTCAAAAACAACCTTTTCAGGCAGGGAGATCGGTGTTCCGTACACTTTTTTCAGGATCAGCACGTAGCGGGCGCCTTTTTCTTCCAGTTTGTTCAGGTAAGTAGTATCAAGAATCTGATCGTTAGATGCCACCCATCCCCTGCGGTGGGCAAAATACATAGGAGCCGGGTTGTAGCCGCTGTTGATTACAAACAGGTCTTTGCGGGTAGAGAAACTGTCGAGGTTGCTTTCCAGGTGAGTCAGCGCTGCTGCTTTGGGTTTGATGTAAAAATCGTTC